>NZ_JBFAQJ010000005.1:0-231713 GCF_040677225.1 Saccharopolyspora sp. NPDC049357
TCATCGGCGACATCGATCGGGGCCTGGAGCTGGTCGTGCTCGACGCGCCGTGGAGCTTCTGGCAGTACCGCGGTCAGCAGGAGTGCGGGCAGGTTGCCCCAGCTGCCTTGGGTTTTCCCACTCTGCACTTATCAAACAACAAGCCTCACAGGCGCGTTGGGATAACCGACCCTGGGGCCGGGTGGGCTCATCCGCCCGGGAATGGCGGGTCTCGCGATCCGCGTGGCTCATCGAGCGCTGCCGAGCATGCGTTCAACGAGCCGAACCTGGACGGGTTCGTCCGGCGGATGAGCACTGTGGACGGTCTACCGCAGGCGACGAAACGAGTGGTCATGGGGAAAGTCGGCTTCGAACTCATGTGCTAAATTCTGCCCGACGCCATTCGAAGATGCGAGCGAAAGCGCATCGCTAGATGGGGTGATCGAGATGGTCACTCAGTGAAACAGTTTGGCTGGTAACGCGTTTCAGCCTTGCTCTGCGGAGTGACGCTCCTCGGGAGGCAGCAGCGCCGGGTACCAGATGTCGGTGAGCGTTGCCGCGGGGTCGGTGTCGGTGATGTCCAACGTGCCCTGAACCGCCCAGCGGGTGAAGAAGCGCTCCAGCTGCGTCACCAGCAGTCCGACCCGCAAGCGCGCCTCGTCGCCGCGCGAGGGACCCCACCGCTGGAGGTATCGCGGCATCGCGGCGGGCAGCTCGGCGACCGCCGCCGTCGCGATCGGCCGGAATGAGGGCTCCAGGGCCACGGCCTCGTCCCACACCGGCAGGATGTCGCGGTTCGCCTCGAACCAGTGGAGGGCGTTGCGCAGCCACTCGGTGAACCGCTCCCGCGAGCCGCTGGCCAGCACCGCGTCCAGGTCGGCGTAGACCGAGACCGCGCGCTGCCGCGTCGTTTCGGCACCGATCCGCCGCAGGACGTCGGGCTTGCCGTTGAAGTGCAGGTAGAAGGTCGCTCGGCTGCACCCGACCTCGGAGGTGACGTCGTCGACGGTGACCGCCGCGTAGCCGCGCTCGACGAACAGTCGGCGGGCCGCCTCCAGCAGTGCGGCGCGGGTCTGCTGCTTCTGCTGCTGTCGCAGCGTCAGGCGCTCGGTGTCGGTCACGGTCCCGACCATACAGCTGACCACTCACTGGACACCACGTCAGCGAAATGGCAGAGTCGATCGCCGATCGCATCGCGACGAGGAGGTTGCCGATGGGTTCCGATCCGGTGGTCTGCATCATCGGCGCCGGTTGTTCCGGCTTCACCACGGCCAAGCGGCTCCGCGACGCCGGGGTCCGCTACGACTGCTTCGAAGAGTCCGACGACGTCGGCGGGAACTGGTACTTCGACAACCCGAACGGCCGTTCCGCCTGCTACGAATCCCTGCACATCGACACCTCGACCACCCGCCTGCAGTTCGAGGACTTCCCGGCGGCCGGTGAGTGGCCGGACTTCCCGCACCACACGCTGATCCACCGCTACTTCCGGGACTACGTCGAGCACTTCGGCCTGCGCGAGACCATCACCTTCAACACGCGGGTCGAGGCCGCCGGGCGAACCCCCGGCGGGAGCTGGGAAGTCCGGCTGAGCAGCGGCGAGACGCGCGAGTACGACGCGCTGGTGGTCGCCAACGGTCACCACTGGGACCCGCGAACCCCGCAGTACCCGGGCGAGTTCGGCGGAACGACCCTGCACAGCCACTCCTACCGCAGCCCGTTCTCGCCGGTGGACATGCGCGGCAAGCGGGTCGTGGTGGTGGGCATGGGAAACTCCGCGCTGGACATCGCCGCGGAGCTGTCGCACCGCTCCATCGCCGAGCACGTCTGGGTTTCCGCACGTCGCGGCGTGTGGGTGCTGCCGAAGTACCGGGGCGGCAAGCCCGCCGACAAGCTGATGATGCCGCCGTGGATGCCCAAGCGGCTCGCCCTCCGCCTGGCGCGCAAGGCCATCAAGAGCAACGTCGGCGCGATGCGGGACTACGGCCTGCCCGAACCCGACCACGAACCGCTGGCCGCGCACCCGTCGGTGAGCGTCGACTTCCTGGCCAAGGCCGGTTCCGGGGATCTGACCTGCGTTCCCGGGATCGAGCGGCTGGACGGCTCGGGGGTGCGGTGCACCGACGGCTCCCGGATCGAGGCCGACGTGATCGTGTTCGCCACCGGCTACAACATGAGTTTCCCGTTCTTCGACGACCCCGAGCTGCAACCCGATGCTGAGCACCGGTTCCCGCTGTTCAAGCGGATCCTCAAGCCGGGCATCGACAACCTGTACTTCGCCGGTCTCGCGCAGGCGTCGCCGACGATCGTCAACCTCGCCGAGCAGCAGAGCAAGCTCATCGCCGCGCACCTCACCGGCGAGTACCGGGCGCCAGCGAAGGCGGAGATGAAGCGGATGATGGCGCACGACGAGCGCAAGCATCTGCGGCAGTACTACGACGCTCCTCGGCATACCATCCAACTCGACTTCGCCCGGTACGTGCGCGATCTCCACCGCGAGATCGCCGCAGGCAGAAAGCGAGCCACCCGATGAACGGTCACTGCGCACCCCGCTTCGCGCCGCTGCGCGACCTCCTGGAACGCCGGTTGGGCGAAGGCGAGGAACGCGGCGCCTCGATCTGCGTCGTCCAGGACGGCGAAACGGTGGTCGACATCTGGGGCGGCGAAGCCCGCGAGGGCGTGCCGTGGGAGAGCGACACGCTGGTCAACACCTTCTCGGTGACCAAGACGATGCTCGCCCTGGTCGTGCTCGGTCTGGCCGATGCGGGGGAGCTCGACCTGGACGCGCCGGTGGCCCGCTACTGGCCGGAGTTCGCCGCGGAGGGCAAGGCCGAGGTGCTGGTCAGGCACGTTCTCGGGCACACCAGCGGGCTTCCGGGCTGGGACGAGAAGATGACCGTGGCGGACCTCTACGACACGCGCCGGGCGGCGGCGCTGCTGGCCGCGCAGAGGCCGTGGTTCGAGCCGGGGGACGGGTCGGGCTACCAGGCGATCAGCCACGGCCACCTGCTCGGCGAACTCGTGGAGCGGGTCACCGGGCGGTCCGCCGGAACCGTGCTGCGCACCGAGTACGCCGAACCGCTGAGTGCCGATTACTGGCTCGGCGCGCCGGAATCCGCGGACGAGCGGGTCGCGATCCTGAAGTCGCCGCCGCACGCCCCCGACCTCGGCGAGTTCGGGCAGCGGGCGCTGCTCAACCCGCTGTTCTCGATGAAGCTGACGACCACGCGGGAGTTCCTCGGCGCGGAGCTCGGCGGGTTCAACGGTCAGGGCAACGCCCGCTCGGTCGCGCGCCTGCAGTCGCTGGTCTCGCACGGCGGCACCATCGACGGCAGGACCTACCTGTCGCCGGAGACCGTCGAGCGGATCTTCGAGGTCCAATCCGATTCCCCGGACCGGGTTCTGGGCCACCGGATCCCCTTCGGCATGGGGTACGCGCTGCCCACGCCGGATCTCATGCCCACGCCGTCCGGGCGGATCTGCTGGTGGGTCGGGCACGGAGGTGCCGTGGTGGTCAACGATCTCGACCGGCGGATGACCATGGCCTACACGATGAACAAGATGGCCGCCGAGCTCGTCGGGGCGGCCAAGACCCGCGAGTACGTGCGCACGACCTACGAGTGCGTCTCTCCGGCGAGGGCATGACGACGCCGGCGACCCGCTGGGCCGCCGGCGTCGCGCCGATCAGGCTCCGAAGCCCTTGAAGATGGTGGTGAACTCGAAGGGCTGCTGCTCGATGCTGCTGCACGTCGGCGACACCGCGCCACCCGGGCAGTCGCCGTTGTCGCGGCCCGCGGACCAGAACGACAGCAGGCCGATTCCGTTGGCGTTGGCCCAGTCCAGCAGCTGACGCGCGTGGTCCTGGGTGAAGATGTTGCCGTTGAAGTTGCGGCCGATCATCGGCGTCACTCCCAGACGGGCCTTGAGGTCGGCGTCGCTGAGGTTCGGCCAGATCTCCTTCATCTGGCGCAGCGTGCTCTCGGCCGCCGCGATCACGGCGTCGCCCCACGGCTTGCTGGAGCCGAACTCCATCGCCATCGGGTTGACCAGCACGTCGACCCCGTGCGCGGCGGCGCTCTGCAGCACCTGCAGCGAGTACGGGTCGAGGCCGGTCTCATCGGCCTGGACGCGCAGGGTGTAGCTGACCTTGGTGCCGCGCTCGGCCTGGAGCTTGGCCAGCGCCTCGTTGACGACGTCGTGCGGGATGGTCGCCTCGACGTCGACGTCGAGGTGGTTGGCGCCGGTCGCGTCGAGGATCGCCTTGTAGGCGCCCAGCAGCTCGTCGGCGGTGCCGCACACGCTCTCCAGGTACGGGCCCATGGCGCCGCCGGTGGCGACGATGACGTCGCCGCCCATGGCGCGCAGTTCGTCGATCTGGCCCTTGATGGCCGGGTCGTCGACGGCTCGTTCGCCACCCCACATCGGGGTGCAGCCGGCGGCGCTGCCGAGCACGAAGGCGAGCGTGAAGTGCTGCTGCCCGGTGGCCTTGGCGACTTCCGCCAGGGTGGGCTTCTCCTGCATCACGTCGATGTAGGGGGCGGACTTGATCTCGGCGGGCGCTTCCTGTGCGAGCGCGGAACCCGCTGCCAGCGGGAGCATCGAGCCTGCGACCAGGGCGGTGACGAGCTTTCGGGGGATTCGCATGGTGCTACTCCGGGGGCTCACTGGAACTCGGCGATGATCTTGGTGAACTCGTAGGGCTGCTGCTCGACGCTGCTGCACTTGCCGTCGGCCCATCCGCCGGGCTGGGTGCAGACGCGGTCGCGGTTGAGCG
This sequence comes from Saccharopolyspora sp. NPDC049357, assembly GCF_040677225.1. NCBI lineage: Bacteria > Bacillati > Actinomycetota > Actinomycetes > Pseudonocardiales > Pseudonocardiaceae > Saccharopolyspora > Saccharopolyspora sp. NPDC049357. Next base: position 4,751 of record NZ_JBFAQJ010000005.1, read on the forward strand.
CCCAGTAGGACAGGCGGCCGATCTGCTTCTGCTCGGCGTAGTCCAGCAGCGCGCGGAAGGTGTCCGGGGTGAACAGCTCGGATGGCTGGTCGGTGTGACCGTTCATGAGGATCACGCCGGTGCGCGCGTAGGCCGCGGCGTCGTCGAACTCGGGGTGCAGCTCGCGCAGCTGCTCGTGGAACGCCTCGGCGACCGAGATGGCGCTGTTGGCCATGTCCTGCCCGGGGCCGCCGTAGTCGAAGTCCATGATCTTGAACAGGTCGATCTCGGCGCCCATGTCCTTGGCGCGCTGGATCTCGGCCTTGCCCGCTTCGTTGAGGCCGACGGTGGTCATCGGCAGCGTCAGCGTGACGTGCAGGTCGGGGTTGCGCTCCTTGAGCATCTTGATGGCTTCGAAGCGCTTGGTCTCGTTGGGCACGTCGCCGAGGTCGTCGCCCTCGATGTCGAGGTCGATGTGCGTCAACTCGTACTTGTCGATGACCTGCTGGTAGGCGTCCGCCAGCGCGGTGGCGTCGGCGCACGCGGTCGCGAGCTCGATGCCGTTGTAGCCGCCGAAGGACACCGAGATGTTGCCGCCTGCGGCGCGAACCGCGTCGGCCTTGGCCTTCACGGCGGTGTCGGTGGCGACCTCCTGGCCGACCTTGCCGTCCCAGGTGGGAGTGCAGGAGTCGGTGGAGGGGGCCAGGGCGAAGGCGAAGATGTAGTCCTTCTGGCCGCTGGCCTGGATCGCCTCGGCGATGTCCTGCGGTTCGTTGTCCAGCGGCATGTAGTACGGCGCGGCCTTGAGCTCACCGGGCGCGGCCTGCGCCGTCATGGCTCCGGCGATCGGCAGCATCAGCAGGCCGGCGGCCAGCGCCGCCCATCGGATCGGTTTCCTCGTCACAGGGTTCTCCCCTCATGGCGACCCGGCCGATCGGTCGGGTCGTGAATCGATCCGGAAGCGCGGCGCGCTCGGCCCCGGATTCGCACTGCGGAGATCTCCGCTACCGGCGCGGCAGAAAGTATGTGCACCACGCCACGGAGTCAATGGGTCTAGACCACTTTGGCGAGACTGCGCAACGACTCTGCCCCGGGCGCGCCATCGGCAGCGTCCCCGTGCCGCAGCGCGTTCCGCCGGACGCCGCGCCACGTCGTTCCGGAGGTGTCCGGCGTTAGCGGATTCCAGCGGTGCGAAGGATCACGATCTGCCAGCGGTCCTCGCCGCGCGGACGATGGTCGGCCACTTCGCCCGTTTCTCCTGCGCACGAGCGGTACGAAGGTGCTGCGCCCGGTTCCGGGAGGTCCGGCGGCGGGGATCTAGGGTGACCGCCCATTGCCGCAGTACCCACTCGAAGGAGTGATCGGCTCCCCATGTCGAACGCCAACCCAACTCCGAGGCGCACCGCGTTGGTGGCGGCCGCCGCGCTCTCGACCGTGATGCTCGGCAGCACCCCGGCCACGGCCGAGCCCGAGTCGGGCGAGGCGTCGCAGGCGGCGCAGAAGCTGCGCGAGCTGTCGCGGCAGGCCGAGGTGATCACCGAGGACTACAAGAAGGCGCAGGACGATCACACGGCCAAGCGCCACGACCTCGACCGGTTCAACGCCGAGGCCCAGCAGGCGGACCGGGTCGCCGGCGAGGCGCGCGTGCAGGAGGAGCAGCTGCGCGGCCAGGTCGACCGGCTGAGCAAGGCCTCCTACAAGGGTTCGCAGATGAACTCGATCGCCGCGGTCCTCGGCAGCGAAACCCCGGACGCGTTCCTGGACCGGGCCTCCACGCTCGACCTGATGGCGCAGCACAACTCCGAGTCCGTGCACGCCTACGCCGAAGCCACGCACCGCGCGGAGAGCGCCCGCCGCCAGGCCTGGGACGCGCGCGCCGGTGCCGCCAAGGCCGAGGCCGACGCCGCGCGGCTGGAAGGCGACATCGCCGGCCGCAAGAAGGAGATGGACTCCCAGGTCGCCAAGGTCAAGCAGCAGTACAGCGAGCTCAGCGAGCAGGACAAGGACGCGCTGTCCGGCGTGGAGAGCGCCGTGGGTCAGCTCACCGGTTCCGGTTCGGCGATCAAGGCGGTCAACGCCGCTTTGAGCAAGCAGGGTTCGCCGTACGTGTTCGGAGCCAAGGGACCTGAGGAGTTCGACTGCTCGGGTCTGGTGCAGTGGGCCTACAAGCAGGCCGGTGTCGACCTGCCGGGCTCGACGCGCTCGCAGGTGTCGGTGGGGCGTTCGGTGTCGCAGTCGGATATGAAGCCCGGCGACATCATCTTCTTCTACAGCTCCGCCAGCCACGATGGCATCTACATCGGCAACGGCAAGATGGTGCACGCGCCGACCGAGGGTCAGAACGTCTCCGTCGAAGAGGTCGAGTACATGGGTGAGGTCCACTCGGTGCGTCGCGTCGCCGGCTGACGGCCGGTTGCGCGCAGCGGGTGATGTTCCGGCATTTCGTGACCGCGCCGAAATCGGTTCCGCTACAGTGTGTGCCGACATGATCACGGAAAGCCAGGTTCCTGGTCCCGTACTCGCGTGAACCGAGGTTCCGGGCGAGGCGGAGAACGTTGGGAGACCCCATGTTAAGCAGGATCGCGATGGTGTCGGTGACCGCTGCGGCCACCGCGCTGCCGATCGGCGCGGGCAGCGCGGCGGCCGAACCCGCGTCCGCCCCAGAGCTCGTCCCGGGCACGCCGTGCACGGCGACCGCGCATGCGTGCGTGAGCCTTTCGCAGAACCGCGCGTGGCTGATCCGCGCCGGCGAGGTCTACTACGGCGAAGCCTCGGCGCTCGGCGGACGTCCGGAGAGCCCCACCCCGGCCGGGGTCTTCCACGTGACGTGGAAGAACAAGGACCACCACAGCAAGGAATTCGACGCGCCGATGCCGAACTCGGTGTTCTTCACCAACACCGGCGTCGCGTTCCACCAGGGCAGCCTCACCGAGCGCTCCGCGGGCTGCCTGCACCTGTCGAAGAAGTCCTCCGCGGTCTTCTTCGACAAGCTCCAGGTCGGCGACGAGGTCCAGGTCGTCCCGTAAGCGAAGAACCCGTGACGGGCCCGCGACCCCCCGCGCACCACGTGCGCGGGAGTCACGGCCCTTCGCCTTTCTTCAGGACTGCGGGAGGGCGGCGTGGAGGGTCGCCGCCCACTGGGTGACGATGTTCGCGCGGCGCGCGGAGTCGTCGGTGAGGACGTCGGCGAGGCCGAGTCCCCGAGCGAGGTCGAGGGTGGCCTGGACGAGACGGCGGGTGGTCGGGTCGGTGTCGTCGGCGCCGAGCAGCTCGATCGCTGTCTGGTGGACCATGCGGCCGAACTTCGCTTCCAGCGGCACGATCCGCTCCCGCAGGGCCGGGTCCGCGGCGGCCGCCGTCCAGACCTGGAGAGCGGCCTTGAACAGCTCACCCGTGTAGTGGTCGACGACCCTGGAGACCACGAACTCGGTGCGTCCCGGCCCTTCGGGCAGGCGGGTGCTCTCCGCGCGGATCTCGGCCATCCGCGCGTCGAACATGTACTCCAGGGCTGCGGTGATGAGGTCCTCGCGAGCCGGGAAGTGGTGCTGCGCCGCACCGCGCGACACACCGGCGCGCTGTGCCGCGGCGGTGACCGTCGTGGCCTCCCAGCCCTGGTCGGCCAGGCAGTCGATGGTCGCTTCCAGCAGGCGTTGCCGCGTCGCCCGGCTGCGATCCTGCTTCGGCTCGCGCGACGACATTCTCCTCATCCCCCCACCGGTGCTGACCGGATCCGGCTCAGTACGACTTCGGCAGACCCAGGCTGTGCTGGGCCACGTAGTTGAGGATCATTTCACGGCTGACCGGCGCGACCCGGGCGATGCGTGCTGCGCCGAGCATCGCGGCCAAACCGTGCTCGGCCGTCAGACCGGAACCGCCGTGGGTCTGGATGGCGCGGTCCAGCGCGGCGATGCTGGCTTCGGCGGCCGCGTACTTGGCCATGTTCGCCGCCTCGGCGGCCTCCACGTCCAGGCCCGCGTCGTAGAGCGTGGCGGCCTTCTGCATCATCACCTTCGCCAGCTCCACCTCGATCTTGTGCTGCGCCAGCGGGTGGGCGATGCCCTGGTGCGCGCCGATCGGGGTCTTCCAGACCTGCCGCTGGTTGGCGTACTCGACGGCCCTGGTCAGCGCGTAGCGGCCCATGCCGGTGGCCAGGGCGGCACCGAGGATGCGCTCCGGGTTGAGACCGGAGAACAGCTGCATCAGCGCGGCGTCCTCCTCACCGACCAGCGCGTCGGCGGGCAGCCGCACGTCGTCGAGGAACAGCGTGAACTGCCGGTCCGGGGCGATGATGTCCATCTCCATCGGCTGCGCCACGAAGTTCGGCGCGTCGGTGGGCACGACGAACAGCGCGGGCTTGAGCTTGCCGGTGCGGGAGTCCTCGGTGCGCGCGACGACCAGCACCGCGTCGGCCTGGTCGACGCCGGAGATGAACACCTTCTGGCCCTGCAGGATCCAGTCGTCGCCGTCGCGGCGGGCGGTGGTGGTGATGTGGTGCGAGTTCGAGCCCGCGTCCGGTTCGGTGATGGCGAAGACCATCGTGGTGGTGGCGTCGGCGAGGCCGGGGAGCCAGCGCTGCTTCTGCTCGGGCGTGCCGTACTTGGTGATGATCGTGCCGCAGATCGCGGGGGAGACCACGACCAGCAGCAGCCCGGCGCCCTCGGCGGCGAGTTCTTCCTGCACCAGCGCGAGTTCGTAGATCCCGGCACCACCGCCGCCGTACTCCTCGGGGATGTTGACGCCGAGGAAGCCGAGCCGGCCCGCCTCGGACCAGAGCTCGGTGAGCGGTTCGCGCAGTCGTGCCTTGGGCAGCACGTAGTCGACGTGGTTGTAGCGCTGGGCGAGCTTGGCGACGGAGGCGCGCAGTTCCTTCTGCTCGTCGGTTTCGATGAAGCTCATGCCTTCTCCTCGGTGTCCGGGGTGTCGACCACGGCGAGCACGGTTCCGACCTCGACCTGTTGTCCCGCGACCACGTTGAGCTCGCTGACCAGACCGTCGGCGGGGGCGGCGACGGTGTGCTCCATCTTCATCGCCTCCAGCCACAGGATCGGCTGACCTGCGGTCACGCGGTCCCCGGTGGTGGCGGCGAGGCGGATGACCTTGCCGGGCATCGGCGCCAGCAGCGATCCCTCGGTGACCAGGTCGGCGGGGTCGGTGAAGCGCGGCACGCGCGCCAGCGCGACCGGCCCGAGCGGGGAGTCGACGTGGACGCGGTCGTCGTAGCGCGCGACGTCGAAGCTCCGGCGGACCGGGCCGTGCTCACCGGGAACGTCGAGCACGACGCGGGTCGGGGTCGCCTCCACCAGCGCGAGTCCCGGGTGGTCCGCGATCTCGACGCCGGTGCGCTTGGCGAGGTAGGACACTTCGATCTCGCGGTTCCCGCAGGTGTAGGTCTTGGTCTGCGGCACCGACGGCAGGTTCCGCCACCCGGACGGGATCCGGGCGTTGGCCCGCGCGGTGAGCCGGTTCTCGGCGGCCGCGGCCATCGCGGCGGCGACCGCGGCGAGGTCGGCGGTGTCGTCGGAGGCCAGCGGCAGGGACAGGGCGGCCAGGCCGTGGCGGTCGAAGAACGCGGTGTCCGTGTCACCGGCCAGGAACGCCGGGTGGCGCAGGATTCGCACGAGCAGGTCCCGGTTGGTGATCAGGCCGTGGATCTCGGCCCGAGCCAGGCTCGCAGCCAGCAGCCGCGCGGCCTCCTCCCGGTTCTCGCCGAAGGAGATGACCTTGGCCAGCATCGGGTCGTAGTGGATGCTCACCGCGTCACCGTCGGCGAAGCCGGAGTCCAGCCTGACCCCCGGGGAGCTCAGGACGGCGAACTCCGCTGCGGTGTCGCCGAACTCGATGCGCTGCAGGGTTCCGCTCTGCGGACGCCAGTCGTGCGCGGGGTCTTCGGCGTAGAGCCGGACCTCGATCGAATGACCGCGGGAGGCGGGCGGTTCGGCGGGAAGCGCGTGGCCGTCGGCGATCTGCAGCTGGAGCCGAACCAGGTCGACTCCGGTGGTGTTCTCGGTGACCGGGTGCTCCACCTGCAGGCGCGTGTTCATCTCCAGGAAGAAGAACTCGCCCCGCTCGTCGGCCAGGAACTCCACGGTTCCCGCGCCCTCGTAGCCGATCGCGGAGGCCGCCAGCCGCGCGGACTCGAACAGCCGCTCCCGCATCTTCGGGCCGATGCGCTCGACCAGTGGAGACGGTGCTTCTTCGACGACCTTCTGGTGCCTGCGCTGGATCGAGCACTCGCGCTCGCCGAGCGCCCACACCGTGCCGTGCGCGTCGGCGAGGACCTGCACCTCGATGTGCCGCCCGGCCTCCAGGTAGCGCTCGCAGAACACGGTCGGGTCGCCGAAGGCCGATTCGGCTTCGCGGCGCGCGGCGTCGAGCTGCTCCGGCAGCTCGGCCAGCGTCCGCACCACCCGCATGCCGCGACCACCACCGCCTGCCGAGGCCTTGACCAGGACCGGCAGCTCGGATTCGGTGACGGAATCGGGGTCCAGCTCGGCCAGCACCGGGACTCCGGCGTCGGCCATCAGCTTCTTGGCCTCGACCTTGGAGCCCATCGACTCGATGGCCTGCACCGGCGGACCCACCCAGCGCAGCCCGGCGTCGCACACCGCCTGCGCGAACGCGGCGTTCTCCGAGAGGAAGCCGTACCCGGGGTGGATGGTGTCGGCGCCCGCGGACCTCGCGGCCCGCACCAGCCGTTCGGCCCTCAGGTAGGTCTCGCCCGGGGTTTCGCCGGGTAGCCGGACGGCCACGTCGGCCTCGGCGACGTGCGGCGCGGACGCGTCGCTGTCGGAGAAGACCGCCGTGGTCGACAGGCCCATGCGGCGGGCGGTGGCGAAGACCCGCCGGGCGATCTCACCGCGGTTGGCGACCAGAACATGGGTGATCATCGCTGAGGACCTCACATCCGGAAGACGCCGAAGCCCTCGGCGCCTTCGATCGGGGCGTTGTGGATGGCCGACAGGCACATCCCCAGCACCGTGCGGGTGTCGCGCGGGTCGATGACGCCGTCGTCGTAGAGCCGTCCGGACAGGAACATCGGCAGCGACTCGGCTTCGATCTGGTTCTCCACCGCTTCCCGCATCGCCGCGTCGCCGGCCTCGTCGAACGGCTGGCCCTTGGCCTCCGCGGCCGCGCGGCCGACGATCGAGATCACCCCGGCGAGCTGGGCTGGGCCCATCACGGCGGACTTCGCGCTGGGCCAGGAGAACAGGAAGCGCGGGTCGTAGGCCCTGCCGCACATGCCGTAGTGGCCGGCGCCGTAGGAGGCGCCCATCAGCAGCGAGATGTGCGGGACCTTGCTGTTGGACACCGCGTTGATCATCATCGCGCCGTGCTTGATGATGCCGCCCTGCTCGTACTCGGCGCCGACCATGTAACCGGTGGTGTTGTGCAGGAACAGCAGGGGAGTCTCGGCGCGGTTGGCCAGCTGGATGAACTGGGTGGCCTTCTGCGACTCCTCGGAGAACAGCACGCCGCGCGCGTTGGCGAGGATGCCGACGGGATATCCGTGCAGCTCGGCCCACCCGGTGACCAGGCTCGACCCGTAGCGCGGCTTGAACTCGTCGAAGTCGGAGCCGTCGACGACGCGCGCGATCACCTCGCGCGGATCGAACGGCACCTTCAGGTCCGCGGGCACCACGCCGAGCAGCTCGTCGGCCGGGTGCAACGGCTCGCGCACCTCCGCGCGCGGGGCAGGGCCCTTCTTGCGCCAGTTCAGGCGCTTGACGATGGAGCGGCCGATGCGCAGCGCGTCAGGCTCGTCGACGGCGAAGTGGTCCGCCAAACCCGACACGGACGCGTGCATGTCGGCGCCGCCCAGCGACTCGTCGTCGGCGTCCTCACCGGTGGCCATCTTCACCAGCGGCGGGCCACCGAGGAACACCTTCGAGCGCTCCTTGACCATCACCGTGTGGTCGGACATGCCCGGGATGTAGGCGCCGCCGGCCGTGGAGTTGCCGAAGACCAGCGCGATGGTGGGGATCCCGGCCGCCGAGAGCCGCGTGAGATCGCGGAACAGCGCCCCGCCCGGGATGAAGACCTCCTTCTGCGTCGGCAGGTCCGCACCGCCCGACTCGACCAGGGAGATCACTGGCAGCCGGTTGCGCTCCACGATCTCGTTGGCGCGCAACGACTTGCGCAGCGTCCACGGGTTGGAGGTGCCGCCGCGCACGGTCGGGTCGTTGGCGACGATCATGCACTCGACGCCTTCGACGACGCCGATGCCGGTGACCACCGACGCGCCCACCTGGAAGTCGCTGCCCCACGCGGCCAGCGGGCACAGCTCCAGGAACGGCGAGTCCTCGTCGATGAGCAGCTCGATGCGTTCGCGGGCGGTGAGCTTGCCGCGCTTGCGGTGCCGCTCGACCTTCGACGGGCCACCACCGGCGACCGCCGTCGCGTGCGCCTCGTCGACCTCGGCGATCTTGTCGAGCATCGCCTGAGCGGATTCGGCGTACTCCCCGGAACCGGTGTCCAGCGCGGATCGCAGGATCGTCATTCTCGGTACCCCAATCGGTTCGCCGCCAGTCCGGTCATGATCTCGGTGGTCCCGCCGCCGATGCCGAGGATGCGCATGTCCCGGTACTGGCGCTCGACCTCGGACTCGCGCATGTAGCCGAGCCCGCCGAACAGCTGCAACGCCTGGTGGGCGACCCACTCGCCGGTCTCCACCGCGGTGTTCTTGGCGAAGCACACCTCGACGGTCAGGTCCTGCTCACCGGCCACGGCGCGTTCGGCCAGCCGCCGGGTGTAGACCCGGGCGACGTCGATCTTGCGGGCCATCTCGGTGAGCGTGTTCTGCACGGCCTGCCGGGTGATCAGCGCGCGGCCGAAGGTCTCGCGGTCGCGGCACCACTGCTCGGCCAGGTCCAGGCAGCGCTGCGCGCTGGCGTAGGCCTGCACCGCCAGCGAGAGGCGTTCGCTGAGGAATGCCTGGGCGATGTGGAGGAATCCGGAGTTCTCCGGTCCCACCAGGTTCTCCGCCGGGACGCGCACGTCGGTGAAGGAGAGCTCGGCGGTGTCGGAGGCGTGCCAGCCCATCTTCTCCAGCTTGCGGGAGACGGTGAAGCCCGGTGCGTCCTTCTCCACCACCAGCAGCGACACCCCGCCCGCGCCGTCGTCGCCGGTGCGCACGGCGGTGACGACGTAGTCGGCGCGGCAGCCCGAGGTGATGAACGTCTTGGCGCCGTTGACCACGTAGTGGTCGCCGTCGCGGTCCGCGCGGGTGCGCAGATGACCGACGTCGGATCCGCCGCCGGGTTCGGTGATGGCCAGCGACCCGATCTTGTGCCCGGCCAGCGTGGGTTTCACCCAGCGCTCGATCTGCCGCGGATCACCGGCGGAAGCCATGTGCGGCACCGCGATTCCGCAGGTGAACAGCGAGGCGAAGGTGCCGCCGGAGCAGCCGGCGTAGTGCATCTCCTCGGCGATGACCGCGGCGTCGATGAGATCACCGCCGCCTCCGCCGACCTCGACGGGCAGCGCGGCGCCGAGCAGCCCCAGCGCACCGGCCTTCTCGTGCAGCGAACGCGGTAGTTCGCCCCCGCGCTCCCACTCATCCTGGTGCGGCAGGACCTCGGTCTCGACGAACCGGCGCGCGGTTTCCCGCAGCACGCGCCGCTCGTCGTCGTCCCACGGGTTCAAAGCAGCGCCTCCGGAACGTCGATGTGCCGGGACCGCAGCCATTCGCCGAGTCCCTTGGCCTGGGGGTCGAAACGGGCTTGGGCCGCCGCACCTTCGCCGAGGATTCCCTCCACGACGAAGTTCAGCGCCCGCAGGTTGGGCAGCACCGTGCGGGTGATCGGCAGCTCGGCGGCCTCCGGGAGCAGGGCGCGCAGGCGGTCGACGGTGAGCGCGTGAACCAGCCAGCGCCACTGCTGCTCGGTGCGCACCCACACGCCGACGTTGGCGTTGCCGCCCTTGTCGCCGCTGCGCGCGGCCACGAACGTGCCCAGCGGGACCCGCCTGCTGGGTCCGTCCGGAAGCGGTTGCGGCAGAGCCGGATCGGGCAGGGTTTCCAGCGATCGCGTCTCCGATGCAGGTGGCACGTCCACGCGCTCGCCGTCCGGGAGGACCGCGACGTGCGGCACCTGGTCCTGGTCGACGCACCCCGCGGTGAACACCCCGTACGGCGAGGCCTTGCCGGGGACGCTGGTGAGGCTGAACCCGGGGTAGCTAGCCAGCGCCATCTCCACGGCCACACCGGAGAACGCGCGTCCCACCACGTCCTGGTCGGGATCTCGCACCACGCAGCGCAGGATCGCGCTCGCCCGCTCCTCGGTGTCGGCGTCGGGCCGGTCGAGGCGGGACAGCGTCCAGGTCAGCTCGGCCGGTCGCCGGGCGAGTCCGGCCTCCAGCTGGCGTTGCGCGAGTTCGGCCTTGGCCTCGACGTCCAGACCGGTGAGGACGAAGGCCATCTCGTTGCGGAACCCGCCGAGGCCGTTGAGCGAGACCTTCAGCTCCGGCGGCGGAGCTTCGCCGCGCGTGCCGCTGATCCGAACCCGATCGGTGCCGTCCTGGCCGACCTCGATGGTGTCGAGCCTGGTGGTGACGTCAGGGCCCGCGTAGCGCGCGTCCTGGACCTCGTACATCAGCTGCGCCGTCACGGTGTCGACGGTGACCGCGCCACCGGTGCCGGGGTGCTTGGTGATCACGCTCGACCCGTCCCGCCGCAGTTCGGCGATCGGGAACCCGGGTCGGGTGAGGTCGGCGATCTCGGTGAAGAACGCGTAGTTGCCGCCGGTGGCCTGCGTTCCGCACTCGATGACGTGACCCGCGGCGACGGCTCCCGCGAGCGCGTCGTGGTCGGTGCGGTCCCAGCCGAAGTGGGCGGCGGCCGGTCCGACGATGACCGATGCGTCGGTGACCCTGCCGGTGACCACCACGTCGGCACCGGCGTTCAGGCACTCCGCGATGCCCCAGCAGCCGAGGTAGGCGTTGGCGACCAGGGGCGAACCGAGGTCGAGTTCGGCGGCACGCGCGGTGAGGTCGTCGCCTTCGACGTGTGCGACGGACACGTCCAGCCCGAGCCGCTCGGTGAGCTCGCGGATCCGCGCGGCGAGACCGGCGGGGTTCGCGCCCCCGGCGTTGGCCACGATCCGCACCCCGCGCTCGGCGGCGAGGCCGAGGCACTCCTCCAGCTGGCGCAGGAAGGTCTTGGCGTAGCCGAGATCGGGGTCCTTGAGCCGGTCGCGGCCGAGGATGAGCATCGTCAGCTCGGCCAGGTAGTCACCGGTGAGCACGTCGAGCTCGCCGCCGGTGAGCATCTCGCGCATCGCCGAGAGCCGGTCGCCGTAGAAGCCGGAGCAGTTGCCGACCCGGAGGAGTTCGGGGTCGGAGCCGATCACGAGTGCTGCCCCGGCTTCCGGCCCTCGCCGGGCGCTCCGGCGAACGCCTGCGCGATGGTCAGCCAGTGCGCGGCGTCGGCTCCGACGGTCTCGACGGCGAGGTCGTCGGGATGCCGCCGCTGGGTGACCAGCAGGCAGAAGTCCAGCGCGGGACCGGTGATCCGCTGCGCGGCGTCGGCCGGGCCCCACTCCCACGCTTCACCGCCGGGACCGACCAGTTCGACGCGGAACGGTTCGGCCGGCGGGGTCTGGCCGTGGGTGGCGTAGGCGAAGTCGCGGGTGCGCACGCCGATGTGCGCGACGTTGCGGAGCCGCGCGGTGGGGGCGCGGGTGACGCCGAGCGCGTCGGCGATGTCCTGGCCGTGCGCCCAGGTCTCCATCAGCCGCGCGGTGGCCATCGAACCGACGCCCATCGGCGGGCCGAACCACGCGAGCTTGCGGCCGTCCTCGACCCGGCGCAGGGCTTCGGCCAGTTGTGAGCGGCCGATCCGCCAGCTCGAGAGGAGGTCGGCGGGCCGTGCGCGGGCGCGTTCCTCGGCGCCTGCGTCGACGAAGCCGAACGGGTCCTGCATCGCCTGCTCGACGACGGCGGCGAAGCCGTCGGGGCCGGTGGCCGACAGCAGCGCGACGTCATCGGTCCAGGCCAGATGGGCGATCTGGTGCGCGATCGTCCATCCCTCGGCGGGCGTCGCCAGCGACCACCGCTCCTCGTCCAGTCCGGCGACGAGCTCGTCGAGCTCATCGCCTTCCGCACACATGTCATCCAGCAGAGCGCCCACGTTGGCCATGCCGACCAGGGTGGGCCTGCCGCGAGGAAAAATCAAGCACGATTGATTGATTCTGTGACAAGACGATGGGCGAAGCCTCCCGGCCCCGCCCATCGACTCGTGGGGTCCTACCAGCGCGGTGAGATCACTGGCTCAGCTCGTACTTGCCGGCGAAGTCGAGCGACGACAGTCCGCCGCCGAGGCAGCCACCCGCCGCGGAGGCCATGTCGAACTGGCCGGTGCCCTTGTGCTGGGCGTCGGTGAACTCCCCGTTGACCGTCTTGCCGGTGAACGAACCGGTGACCGGCTGACCCGGGTTGCTGAGGTCGCCCTGCATGTTGAGGCTGAAGTTGGCCTTGCTCGTCTTCGTGCTGCCGTCCTCGTACTTCCAGGTGATGTCGACGTCACCGCCGACATCCCGCGGCAGCGAAGTGCACGACATCTTGCCCGACAGGTCGCCGGTGAACGTCGCGCTCACGACGCCCTCGGCGGCCTTGCTGGCCGGCTTGCAGTTGGCCGCTTGGCCGTCGACCTTCATCTGGGTGTTCGCGCCGAACGGGTTCCCGGACAGCGCCGGGGCGAACGAGGACGATCCCTTCAGCTCGCACGTCAGCAGTGTCTTGGCCTCAGGCGCGGGGGAGGGGTCGGCCTGCGCGGTCAGGGCACCCGCGAGCAGCGGAGCGGCAGCCAGAACGGCGGCCGCACCGAAAATGCCGGACTTCGTACCGAGTTTGGAAAGCATGCGGATTGAACTCCTTCGTTCACAAGAGGATGAAGGACATCTTTCGCCCTTCAGTTCAAAATGGGAGCACGGTTCCGTCCCGGCGGCAGCCCGTGTCGCACGATCGAGCGCACTATCGAGGTTCTTTCGCGAATCCGGATGTCATCTCACTGCACGGTTTTTCGGCCGTTGCTACAGTCCGGCCCGTTGTTCTCCGGGAATTCAGCAGATCGCTCCCGGTCTCCTCCTGTCCGATCGCGGGGGGTGTCGCGATCGAAAAGATCAGAAAGGGAATATGCCATGAGAATTGCGCGTTTCGCTGCTGCGCTCCTCGCCTCCGGTGCGGTGGCGACGGGAGTCGCGGGCACGGCCGTCGCGCAGGCGCCGTCGGAGCAGGTGCTGGTTTTCATCGCCGACGCCCTCGTGCCAGTGGAGAAGTTCCAGAGCCCGAAGGGATGTCAGGCGCTGCCGCTGGGCACGCACGTGGTCATCAACGACACCGGCCGCGCGATCACCTTGTACGCCTCGCCCGACTGCTCCGGCCTGGGAGTTCCGCTGGAAGCCGGTCACGGCGCCCACGAGATCCCGGCGTTGGGCAGCTTCAAGGCATGACGGATCTGAGTCTCGACCTGGTCGTGGTCGGGCTGGGCTACGTCGGGCTTCCGCTGCTGGTCCGCGCGCACGAAACCGGCATGCGCACCGCCGGTTTCGACATCTCCGGCGAGGTCGTGGCCGGGCTGAACGCGGGCCGCTCGCACGTGGCCGACGTCCTGGACTCCGTGGTCGCCGAGATGGTGGCCACGGGGTTCGGGGCCACGACCGACCCGTCGGTGATCGCCGACGCCGACACCGTCGTGCTGTGCGTGCCCACCGGTCTCACCGGTGGCGCCCCCGACCTGAGCTCGGTCCGCGCGGCCGCTCGCTCGGTGGGGGAGAACCTGCGACCGAACACCTTGGTCGTGCTGGAATCCACCTCCTACCCGGGGACGACCGAGGACGTCGTGCGCCCGATCCTGGAGAGCGGCAGCGGACTTCGCGCGGGCGAGGACTTCCACCTGGCCTACTCGCCGGAGCGCATCGATCCCGGCAACCCGCAGTTCGGCGTGCGCAACACACCGAAGGTGGTGGCGGGCGTGACGCCGCTGTGCGCCAAGTACGGCGTGGCGTTCTACGGCCGCTTCATCGACACCCTCGTGGTCTCACGCGGGACGCGCGAAGCGGAGATGGCCAAGCTGCTGGAGAACACCTACCGCTACGTCAACATCGCGCTGGTGAACGAGGTGGCGCTGTTCTGCGACCGGATCGGGATCGACGTGTGGGACGTGCTGCACTGCGCGGGCACCAAACCCTTCGGCTACGCCCCGTTCCAGCCAGGACCCGGTGTCGGCGGCCACTGCATCCCGGTCGATCCGGTCTACCTGCAGAGCGCGGCCGAAGGCGCCGGATTCGCCTTCCGGACCCTGGTCGCCGCCCGCGAGGTGAACGAGCGGATGTCCGAGCACGTGGTGTCCCGGGCTCAAAGGCTGTTGCGCGACAGCGGAACTCACGTCGATGGTGCCAAGGTGCTGCTGCTGGGGGTGAGCTACAAGCCCGACATCGCCGATATCCGGGAGACACCGGCGGTTCCGGTCGCCGCCGGACTGCTGCGCGCCGGTGCCGAGGTCGTCTACCACGATCCGCACGTGCCCGGGTTCGAGGTCGTGGGCCGGCCGCTGAACCGCGTGGAGCACCTCGACGACGGGCTTCGGGACGCCGACGTCGCGATCGTGCTGCAGGACCACTCCTGCTACGACCCGGTGCGGTTGGTTGCCTCGCAGTGCCTGCTCCTGGACACCCGAGGCAAACTCGCCGGCGAGAACGTTCGTCATCTCTGAGTGTGGGCGTTTGCTTGGCGGTGCGGGTGGCGGAAACCCCGGAAGGGGAAAGCGCTGCGATCCTCCTGCTCCGGGTGCACCGACTCATGTATGACCAATGCACCACGTCGGCGCATCCTCACAGGAGGACCGCTTCAGACCCGCGGCGGTGCGAGCTGAGTCCCACACCTGAAGCGGCGGATTCCGGATGCTGGGCGAAGGACAGCTCCGTCTCCGGTTGCAGTTCCAGATCTCTTCCGCTGAGCGGGGTTTCGGCGTGGATGAGGATGTTGTAGTGGTTCGGGAAGTGGCAGGCGTCGAAGCCGAGCACGGTGCCGACGAAGTGGTCCCCGATGCGGAGCCGATCGCCGCGGTCGATCACGCCGCCGCGGTCGAACTCGGCGAAGCCGAGGAACGCCACCCGGTCGATGCGCGCCCCCGACTCCGTCTCGACGTGGTCTGTGGTGACGAGTTCGTGCACGTCACCGGCCCGGACGCAGCGGCTCGCGTGCGGTTCGAGCGACATGCCGCGCTCGTGGCGGTGATGCACCAAGACCTTGACGACCCGTGCCGTCAACGTCCTCTTCGGGCCGTCCTCCTCGGGGTTCACCGCGCCTCCTGCTCTCGGTAGACCGCGTGCACGAGTTCCAGCGCGGCCTGCCCGCCGGGATCGGCGCCGGTCGTGGAGGCGAACGCGTCGAGCACACCGCAGTACTCGTGCCACAGCGAGTCCTTGAACCCCGGATGCCCGGCCAGCATGTCGGCGCGCAGCCGAGTTCCGTCCGCCAGCAGCACTTCCACGTCCTTCGTCTCACCCGGGTGCGACCAGTCCAGCTCGACGACGGCCGGGACCCCGGAGGCCGATTCCAGCTCGACCACGGCCTGCCGGTCGGTTCCGCGCTCCTCCTTGATCACGGCGTGCGCGAGGTCGACGTCACCGAGGAACAGCCGGACGAGGTCGAAGGCGTTGGGCCCGTTGTCGGCCACGCACCCGCCTCCGCATCGCACAGGGTCGAGGTACCAGGTGTCGCCGCCGATGTGATCCTCGATGCGCTCCAGGTAGCGCACCCGCATCGCCGACACCGGGCCGCGCGCGGCCACCTCGGAGCGCAGCCGGAGCACGTTGTCGTTGTAGCGGCGGTGGAAGGAGGTCAGCAGCGGAACTCCCAGCCGAGTGGACAGACCCACCAGCTCGCGGGCGTCGTCCAAGGCGACCGCGAGGGGTTTCTCCACGCATACCGCGACACCGTGCCGCAGCGCGTCCCGGCACACCTCGGCGTGAACGTCGTTGGGGGCGCACACGATGACACCGTCGAGCTCGACGCGTCCGAACAGCTCCCGGTGATCCTGGAAAACGCGGACGTCCGGCGGGAACCCGCGCAGCTTCTCGGGGCGCACGTCGCACACCGCGCTCAGCCGCCACTCCGGCGAGGTCTCGATGGCGGCGAGGTAGTACGCGGAGATGGCGCCGAGTCCGACGACCGCGACGCGGCGCATCAGCCGACCACCGCTTCGTCCAGTTCGAGCAGGTGCGCGAGCAGGCCCCGACGGACCGGCACGCCGTCCCGCCGCCGTCCCATCGCCCGTTCCGCCTCCCACCAGCCCGGGTAGTGCACCTCGCCGGTGGGTGGGCAGTCGTGCACCGCGCCGAACATCGCCCGCGCGGCCTCGGTGAAGTCCGGGCGCAGCCGCTCGCCGTCGATGGCCAGCACGAAGTAGCCGATGTCGTCGTCGCGCCCGGCGTCGCCGAGCAGCGCCTCCCGGGTGGGGCCGAGGGCGGAACCGGAGAGCAGGGCGGCGAGGAGTTCGACGACCAGCCCGAGCCCGAATCCCTTGTAGGCGCCGGTGTCGGGGTCCCCGCCGAGCCAGCGCAGATGGGCGGTGCCGTCGTCGAAAGCGCTCGGATCGGTGACCGGGCGCCCGGTGTCGTCGGCCAACCATCCGCCCGGGATCGCCGCACCGTCACCGGCGGCGACCCGAACCTTGCCGGTGGGGACCACGGTCGTGCTCATGTCCAGCAGGAACGGGTGATCCGGCAACGCGGGCGCGGCCACCGCGAGAGGATTGGTGCCCAGCAGCCGCACCGCACCCCGCGGTGGACGGGCGATGCGCTGACCGCCGCAGTTGCTCGCGACGACACCGATCAGGCCCTGCTCGGCGGCGCGCGCCGCGTGGAAACCGGCGCAGCCGAAGTGGGTGGCGCCGTGCACCGACACCAGGCCGATCCCGTGCTGCCGGGCGCGTTCGATCGCGTCGTCCATCGCCTCCGACGCCGCCCACAGGCCCAGCGCGCGTCCGGCGTCGATCGTCGCGCAGGCGCCCAGATCCGTCCTGGTGACCGGTTCGGCGCGCGGGTCGACGCGTCCGGCGTCGAACAGCGGCAGGTACAGGCGGGGCAGGTTGAACACGCCGTGCGAGTCGAAGCCGCACAGGTCGCCGTGGCACAGCGCCGAGGCCGCCAGCCGGGCGCGGTCGTCGGGCACGCCGCGCGCGCGGAACTGCTCGCTGACCAGGCGGTGCAGTCGTTCGTGCGGGACCTGCACGACGTCAGGCTGCGGGTTCATCGTGGTGTTCCTCTCCGGTGCGTTGCCGGGCGAATCCGGTGAGCACGGCCGAGACGACGGCCGCGAACTCCTCCAGCTCGGCGCGGTCGGCGTACTCGCCCTCGGCGTGGGCGTTGTTGGTGTCCAGGCGACCGGGCCCGAGCACGGCGGTGTAGCTGCCGGGCAGGTCGTGCAGCCATATCGCGTCGCAGGTGAAGCCCGGTTCGTCGTCCGGCCAGCGCTGCGCGCCGGAGCGGGCGAGGAGGTCTTCGGCCCACGGGTCGCTGTTGTCCAAGCAGGGCAGGCCGCGCTTGAGCCAGTCGACGCGGGTGATCGCCGCCGCGTCCCGCGCGGTGCGGGCGAACTCCCGGCTCCCGGCGAACAGCTCGCGGAACCGGTCGAGCCCGTCCTCGACCTCGCGGTGCAGCGCGACCTCGGCGTCGGATCCTTCGGCCGTGGTGGCGTAGGAGAGGTTGAGCAGCAGTTCCCCGGAGCCGTAGACGCGGTTGTGCAGGTCGCCGGTGCGCAGTCCGGCGACGCACAACCTCCCGGGGCGGTCGGCCGGATCGAGCCTGTTGGCCAGGTGCTGGGCGAGGAACCCGAGCAGCACGGTCGCGTTGTGGCCGGCGTCGGGCCGGTCGTCGATCGAGCCGTGGCCGTCGACCCGCACCCGCGCGGTCATCGACGCCGTGGACCGCGGCAGGTAGCGCAGGCCGGTGGGTTCGCAGCAGATGTTGAGCCTGCCCACGTGACCCCGCTCGACGAGCGGGCGGGTGCCGAAGGTGCCCATCGCGCCGCCCTCCTCGCCCGAGACCACCTGCAGCAGCACGGAAACGTCCCGTCCCAGCGCGGGTTCGGCGGCCAGGGCCTCTCTAATTCCCGAGAGCAGGGCCACCGAAGGACCTTTCGCGTCGATCGCGCCTCGTCCGGTGAACCGCCCCGCGTGCAGACCGGCGGGTTCGAGACCCGCGACGGTATCCAGGTGCACGTTGAACATGACCGTCGCGGATCGGGGCAGGGCGGGTCCGAGGCGCAGCAGCAGGCTCGGCTGCGCGTCGAGGAAGCCCGGACCCGCGCGGCGAACGACCTCGGGCACGTCGGAGCGGTCGATCACCCTCGGATCGGGCGGGCCGTGGTGCAGCACCTGGAACCCGATCTCCTCGGCGGCTCGGGCGTAGCGGCGCTGGGCCTGCCAGAGCTGCGGGGTCTCCGCCGTCTCCAGCGGGCTGACCGTCGGCGTGCCCAGCAGCTCCAGCAGCAGCGCGCAGTCCTCCTCCGTGAAGGGCATCAGGCGGCGCCGGTGGGTGCGGCCTGCAGCAGCTCCTCCAGCCGTCGCCCGGCCCGCAGGAACGGGGCGGGATCGGAGGCGGCCAGTCCCTCGTGCGGCCGCGTGAGCAGGTGCGGTTCGAGGGAGAACGCGCCGGTGTAGCCGTGGTCGAGCAGCATCCGCAGGCAGTCCCGCACGCGCGCGTTCCCGTCACCGGGGAGCACGTACTCGGCGTGGCCGGGAGAGCCGACGGCGTCCTTGACGTGCACGTGCTCGACGTGCGGCAGGATCCGCTGGAGCACGTTGACGGCGTCGTAGCCGTGATCGACGCCGTTGCCGACGTCGAACAGCAGCCGCAGGCACGGCCCGCCGGCGTCCACCAGCCGCAGCATCCGCTCGGGGTCCGAACCCGCCCAGCCCGAGCAGTTCTCGTGCAGCAGGACCACGCCGTGGCGGGCCGCTCGGTCGCCCAGCAGAGCGATCCGGTCCAGCACCCGCGCCTGCCACTCCGGTTCGTCCAGACCGTCGGAGAGGTAGGACATGATCCTGATGTAGCGGGTGCCCAGGCTCGCGCACCGCTCGGCCAGCACGTCGAGTTCCCGCAGATCCGCCGTCGGGGGCGCGGTGATGGGACGTGACCAGTTGCCGACGCGCGAATCCAGGCACACCACGCGCAGCCCGGCGGCCCGGACCGCCCGGTGCACCCGCAGGAAGCGCGACGAGTCCAGGTCGGCCAGCGCGAGGCCGTCGACCGCGCGCAGCTCGATGCCGCGCCAGCCGAGCTCGGTGATCGCGGCGATCTGCTCCGGCAGCGCGGCGGCGGCTTCGTCCCCGATCCCGGCGAGCTGGTCAGCGTGCATGCGCGAGCGTCCTCTCCTTGGCCGCGGTGAGCAGGCGGATGATGTCGGCGTGCAGGCCGAAGGTGCCGTGCTCGCCCGCCGGCCGGAGGTGGTGGAGGTAGGTGCGGACCATCCAGCGGGTCAGCGCGTCGTCGCGGAAAACCGCTCTGCGGCCGTTGATGTCGAGCTGTGCGTGGTCGTCGTCGGCCCCGATCGGGTAGTGGCCGACGATCCGGCCGCCGTCGAGTTCGAGGGTGATGCGGCGGCGCCGGATCGGCGCGGTCAGGTCGGACCGGATCTCGCTGCGCACGCCGCTCGCGTGCGTCAGCGCCAGCCGGGCGCTGCCCAGCCTGGGCAGCACGGTGTCGGCGAAGCGCATGTCGGCGCACTCGGCCTCGGCGAGCTCGGCCGCACCGGCCAGCCGCAGCACGACGCCGAGCGAGTGCGGCAGCTCCACGTCGAACGCGGTCGGGTGGCCGCTGGTCGCGCACGACCGGGTGAAGCGGGGTTTGTCCTGGTCGAAGGTGATCGACCGCAGTCTGCCGCGCCCGACGAGCCCGGTGAGGTGCTCGGTGAGCCGGGAATCGAGCCAGTGGCTGACCACCGCGACGTCCAGGTCGTGCCGGTCGCGCAACGCGCTGATCGCCGCCAGCTCGTCCAGGTCGGTGGCCAGCGGTTTCTCGACGATGATGCGGCGGAAGCCGTGCTGGGCGAGTTCGGCGAGGACCGCCGCGCGCCCCTGCGGCGGCGTGCAGACGTGGGCGACCGTGCGGTTCGGGTCGAGCAGCGCGGCCGCGGTGGCGATCGAGTCGGTCGCGGTGACGTCCGGCCGGTGCCGTCTCGTGTCGGGGTCGCAGGCCACCACGGGGCCCGGCGCGAACAGCCCGGAGGCGACCTCGCGGGCCTGCGCCAGCACCCGCAGGTGCAGACCCGATCCGGCACGGCCGAGCCCGATCACGAAGGGTTGCAGCATCGCACGACGTCCTTTGTGGACCGATGAGTGGAGTGGGAGCGCCGGAGATCCCGGCTCAGGCTGACTGTACAGACCACTGCGGGAGCCGGAAGTCGTTCTGCGGACGGAGAAACGGTGTCTCACTGGAAGGAGTGAAGATGGCTCTTCCAGCCGTCGGCGGCGATCAGGAGTCGTTAGGTTCGATCTAGGTCCGGCAGCGCTGCACAGGGGGTTGGTCGACGGTGTCCCTCGGGACGAAATTCGTTGGGGGAGTGGCGGGAGGACCCGTTCCGTTCTTCTCCCAGGCGCGCGCCTTCGAAAGGCTCTGGCCGGAGATCAGCGCCCGCATCTGCGACGTGTTCGACAACGGGAAGTTCTCCCACGGAGAGCAGGTCGGTGAGCTCGAAATCGCGCTGGCGGAATATACCGGCGCGCGTCGGGTGGTCGGCGTCAACAGCGGAACAGACGCGTTGGTCCTGCTGCTGCGGGCCCTCGGCGTCCGCTCCGGCGACGAGGTCGTGGTCCCCGCCTACTCCTTCATCGCCACCGCCACCGCCGTGGTCCTCGCCGGCGGCACACCGGTGTTCGCCGACATCGACCCCGACACGTACGCGCTGGACCCGACCGAGATCGCCCGGGTCGCCACACCCCGCACCCGCTTCGTGATGCCCGCGCACCTGTTCTGCCGGATGGCCGACGTCGACGGGATCAACGAGGTCGCGCGCGACCTGGGGCTGACGGTGGTCGAGGACAGCGCCGAGGCCATCGGCATGCGCCACGGCGGCGTGCACGCGGGCCTGCACGGAGCGGGCGGTGTGCTGTCGTTCTTCCCCACCAAGACGCTCGGCGCGCTCGGTGACGCGGGCGCGGTGCTCACCGACGACGACGGCCTGGCCGACACCGTCGCGGCGCTGCGCCACCACGGGCGAGCCGGGCGGACCCTCAACGACTTCCCAGCGATCTCCACCGAGACCGCGATGGCGGGCACGAACAGCAAGATGGACGACATCCAGGCCGCGATCCTGCTGGCCAAGTTGCGGCACCTCGACGAGGACATCGCCCGCCGCGCCGAACTCGTCGAGCGCTACCGGGCCGGCCTCGACGGAGTCGTGCGGCTGCCGGATCCCGGCGACGCACCGGTGTTCTACGTGCAGCTGATCGAGGTCGAGCTCCGCGATGCGCTGGCCGCGCACCTCGCCGAGCGGGGCATCGGCACCGAGGTCTACTACCCGGCGCCGCTGCACCTGCAGCCGTGCTTCGCCGCGCGCGGCCACCGCCCGGGTGACTTCCCGCGTGCCGAAGCCGCCAGCGCCCGAGCCCTCGCGCTCCCGCTGCACGCCGACCTGGAGCCCGAGCAGGTCGACCGGGTGTGCGCGACGATCCGCGAGTTCTACACCGGGAGGCCCTGATGGAGATCCCGTTCTTCCCGCCCGACCTGTTCGAGAACGACCGCAAGGTGATGCTCGACCTCATCCGCGAGATCGGGGTGGCGCCGGAGCAGAAGTTCATCCTCGGCGAGCGCACCCGGGTCTTCGAGGAGATGCTGCGCGATGACCTCGGCGCGGCCGACGTCGTCGCCTGCGGCAGCGGCACCAGCGCGCTGGGCCTCGTGCTGCGCGCGATGGAGATCGGTCCCGGTGACGAGGTCGTGGTGCCCGCCTTCGGGTGCGCTCCGCTGGCCTCCGCTGTTCTGGAGGCCGGTGCGCAGCCGGTGTTCGCCGACGTCGACCCGCGCACCGCGGTCGTCGACCCCGAGGACGTGGCCGCGCGGATCACCCACCGGACCAAGGCGATCATGCCCGCGCACATGTTCTCGGTCATGGCCGACATGCCGCGGTTGGCCGAGATCGCCGCCTCGCGCGGGGTGCGGCTCGTCGAGGACTCCGCGGTCGCGCAGGGCGCGGTCATGGCCGGAACCCCCGCCGGGTTGTGGGGCGAGGCGGGCGTCTACTCGTTCGTGCAGGTCAAGTCCTTCGGCATGCCGGGGGAGGGCGGCGCGGTGGTGACCCGCGACGCCGAGCTGGGCGCGCAGGTGCGGATGCTGCGCAACCACGGTCAGCGGACCCGGTTCGTGCACGAGGTGGTGGGCACCAACAGCCGCTTCGACGAGATCCAGGCCGCGTTCCAGACCTACCGCTACGCCGGGTTCGCCGAACGCCTGGCCCGCCGC
Organism: Saccharopolyspora sp. NPDC049357; assembly: GCF_040677225.1. Lineage (NCBI taxonomy): Bacteria > Bacillati > Actinomycetota > Actinomycetes > Pseudonocardiales > Pseudonocardiaceae > Saccharopolyspora > Saccharopolyspora sp. NPDC049357. The sequence continues at coordinate 27,187 of NZ_JBFAQJ010000005.1, forward strand.
GCCGACATCGCCGACCACTACACCGCGTGCTTCGCCTCGCTGCCGGACGTCGTCCCACCGCCGCCCGGTCGCGACGGGCGGTGCTACTACGTCTACTGCGTGCAGAGCGACCGGCGTGACGAGCTGCGCGCGTTCCTCGCGGCGCGCGGGATCGGCTCGCACGTGTACTACCCGAGTCCGCTGCCCGAGCAGCCCGCGTTCGCGCCGCACGCCCCGGTGGGCGAGGAGTGGCCGGGCGCCGAGCGCGCGTGCGCGAGGAGCCTCGCGCTGCCGGTCTACCCGCACCTGTCCGACGACGAGGTCGAGCGCGTCGTCGACGCCGTGCGCGAGTTCAGCGAGGGCCCGCATGTCCGCTGAGATCGTTGAGAACCGCGCGACGGGCAGTGTTCGCGACTACCTGCGGCTCGGCAAGTTCGACGTCTACGACTACTACCTGGGCATCCTGATCGTCGCCTCCGCGGCACCCGCGGAACCGGTGACGCTGCTGCTGTTCCTGCTCGGGGAGGTCGCGGTGATCGTGGCCGGTGTTGCGTTCGACGACGTCACCGGTTACCGCGACGGCAGCGACCTGGTCAACTACGGACCCGACGACCGGCTGCGCAAGAAGCTCCGCAAACCGCTGGTCGCCGGAACGCTGACCGAGTCGCAGGCGCTCCGCTTCGCCTGGGGCGCGGCGGCGCTCGGAGCCGCCCTCTGGACGGCCGCGGTGCTGACCGCGCCGCACCGTCCGATGTGGAGCGTGGTGCTGCTGGTCGTGGTGTTCGCCGCGGCGTTGCAGTACTCCTACGGGCTCAAGCTCAGCTACCGCGGTTTCCAGGAGGCGTTCCTGGTCGTGCTGGGGATGACCCTGGTGCTGGCGCCGCACGGTCTGATCACCGGCGAGTTCTCCGGGTTCGTGCTGGTGCAGGCGGTGCTGTTCGGGATGGGCCCGCTGATGTTCGGGGTGTACTCCAACACCAACGACGTCGACGGCGACCGCGCGGTGGGCCGCCCGACCGTGGCCGCGCTGACCACCGAACGGGGCAACGCCCGGTTCATCGGCGCGCTGTCGGTGGGCGAGTTCCTGCTGGTAGCGCTGGCTTCGCTGACCGGGGTCGCGCCGTGGTGGTTCGCGCTGCTGGTGCTGCCCGCCACCGCGCTGCGAGCGCGGCAGTACCACCTGGGCTTCGTGGTCGGGGACATCATGCGGGCCCGCAAGCTCGGCTTCACCGCGCACCGCACGTGCGTGGCCCTGCTGGTGCTGGCCAACGTCCTGGTGGCGATCGGATGACCCCCGACGTCGACGTGGCCGTCGTGGGAGCGGGCATCGCCGGTCTCACCGCGGCCCGCGAGCTGCGCCGCGCCGGGCTGGACGTGCGGGTCTACGAAGCGGCCGAGCGGGTCGGCGGGCGCATGGCCACCGCCCGCGTCGACGGGTACGCGATCGACACCGGCGCCGAGCAGATCTCCCCGCGCGGCTACCCGGCGACCTGGGACCTGCTGCGCCGGTTGGACTTCCGCACGGACGACGTGCCGCCGATAGGCAGACCCATCGCGATGTGGCGCAACGGCCAGGCCCACCTCGGATTCGGTTCCGCCCGCGGCCTGCTCACCGGAGCGGGGCTGTCCCCGCGCGCACGACTGGACGTGCTGCGGCTGCCGACGCGCATCGACCTGGATCGCCCGGAGAGGTCGAGCCTGGGCGATGCCACGGTGACCGAGCTCGCCTCCCGCCACCACCCCGACGTGCACGACTACCTGCTCCAGCCCGCCGCGTCGTTCTGCCTCTGGGATCCGCGGCGGTCCTCGGCCGCGGTGCTGCTCGGGATGCAGCGGGCGGTCGGCGACACCTCGACCTGGCGCACCTACCGGGAGGGCATGGACCAGCCCTGCCGTCGCATGGCCGCCGAGCTGGACGTGGTCACCGGGCAGCCGGTGACCGAGGTCGTCTCCGACGGTGCCTCCGCGCGGCTTCGGGTGGGTGAGGACGTGATCACCGCGCGGCAGGTGCTGCTGTGCGTGCCGGCTCCGGTCGCCGCAGCGCTGCACGCCAACCCGCCTGCCGCGGAGGCGGAATTCCTGACCGCGTGCACCTTCACCTCGGCGATCAAGGTGGCCGTCCCGCTCGACTTCCCGGTCGCGCTGCGCGGCTGGCCCTACCTGCTGATCACCCCGCGCGCCGAGGAGGACCTGCTGGCGGCGATCCTCTTCGACCACCTCAAGCACCCGGACCGCGTGCCGGCGGGCAAGGGGATGGTGACGGCGGTCGTCAACGCCGAATCCACCCCGGAACTCCTCGCCGCGCCCGACCACGAGGTGGCCTCCCGCGTCACCGCGGCCGCGCGGCGGTACCTGCCGGTCGGCGGCGCGGCGCACGTGCACCGCCACACCTGTGCGCTGCCCGAGTGCACCCCGGCGGCCCTCGCCGCCCTACCGGCTTTCCGGGGGCGGGAGCTCGGGCCGGTGGACTACGCCGGGGACTGGGTGGAGCTGCGCCCCTACAGCGAGGGCGCCGTCCGCACGGGCGCGCTGGCCGCGTCCCGCACGCTCAGCAGGCTCGGTTCGCCGATCCCGGTCTGACGGAAGGAGTTCGCGTTGCGACCGCACGACATGGGCGTGCTCTTCGACCGAGCCGCTGCCCGGGGACATCCGACCAGGGTGCACCTGGACCGGGCCTTCGACATCGCGCCCGGCGGCGGCACGACCTACGACGTGCCCGCGCTCGCCGAACTCGTGCGGGCGGCCTCCGGCTGGTGGTCGGCCGCCGGGGCGTTCCCGGGTGGCCGGGTGGCGATCCTCAAGGACGACCACTGGGACATCGACCTGCTCGCCTGCGCCGCCGTCCGCGTCGGCGCGGTCCCGGCGAAGCTCTCGGCGCACCTGCCCGCCGAGACCGCGTCGACGCTGCTCAAGCGCCTCGAACCGGACGTCCTGGTGACCACGCCGGGCGTGCTCGAACGCGCGACCGCCGAGGGCGTGGACCTGGCGGCGTTCGCCCGCACGACCGTGAGCACCGGGCCCGCGCCGGGAGCGGTCGCCCTCGACGAGCTGCGCGGCAGCGCACCGCCGGACCCGCACCGGCGGGATGACGACCAGCCGCTGGTGATCACCCACACCTCCGGCACCACCGGCGTGCCCAAGCTCGTCGTGCACTCCACCCGGACCATCATCGGCAACCTCGCCCGCTTCGAAGCGCTCCCGACGCCTGTCGTGGGCCTGCGCCGGGACGACGTCGTGGCCACCGCCAGCGCCTACGCGCACGGCCGCACGTTCTGCTGGACTGCCGTGGTCATGAGCACCGCTCCCGCTGAGATCGTCGTCCTGACCTCCCAGGAGCCGGACCAGGTGGATCCGCTGCTGCGGCGGCACCCGCCGACGGTGGTGGAGGGACTGCCTTCGGCGTTCGTGCGGCTGAAACCGCTGACCAGGAGGCTGGCGAACCCGTTCGGACGCGTCCGCCTGTTCATCAGCACCTACGACGCCGTTCACCCGGCCACGCTGCGCGCCTACCTCAAGGCGAGCCAGTGCGACAATCCACTGTGGATGGACGGGTGGGGGCAGACCGAGACCGGCCCGCTGACCTTCCGGCTGCACCACCGCGGCTCGGTGCGGCGGCGCCGCCTCCAGGCACATCCGGTGGGACGACCCGTACCGGTGAAGACCCGGTTGAAGGTGGTCGATCCCGGTACCTTCCAGCCCGTCCGGCCCGGTGAACCGGGACTCGTGCTCGCCCGGACCCGGGCGCTGTGCCTGGACTACCTGGGCGAGTCCGAGCGCTTCGAGGACAAGAAGGTCGGAACCTGGTGGAACACGGGTGATCTCGGCATCCGCCGCCGGGACGGCAGCGTCCACCTGGTGGATCGCGAGATCGACTGCGCGCCCGAGGCCAGCTGCGTGGCCACCGAGGGCCTCCTGGAAGAACGACTCCCGCGGGCGCTGGAATGCGTGCTGCTGTCCCGCGCGGACCGGCCGCCGCTGCCGGTCGTGGTCACCGCTGACGGTGAGATGTCCGGCCACGCCTGGCGGCACGCCACCCGCGGTCTGCCTGCGATGTCCGAACCGGTGGTCCTGAACTGGGAGGACGTTCCGCGCACCGGCACCGGAAAGGTGCGCAGGCTCGAATTGCTGAACCGGCTCACCGGCAGCGCGAACACCTACGGAACCGGGCGGTGGACATGACCCAGACCTACGTCTTCACCAACTACGGCGCGCACAGCGCCGAGCAACACCGGTGCTTGGCGGCCTCCTACGACCGCATCACCACCGAGCGCCTGGCCTCCACCGGGGTCACCGACGGCTGGCACTGCCTGGAGGTCGGCGCCGGGCACGGCAGCATCGCCCGCTGGCTGGCTCAGCGCGTGGCTCCCACCGGCAGCGTGCTGGCCGCCGACATCGAGCCCGACAGCATCGCTTCGCACCCGAACCTGACCGCCGCGAAGCACGACATCGCCCACGACCCGCTGCCCGCCGCGTGCTTCGACCTGATCGTCGCCCGCATGGTGCTTCAGCACGTCCCGCAGCGGGACGAGTCGTTGCGCAAGCTCGTCGACGCGCTGAAACCCGGTGGCTGGCTGCAGATCGACGAGGTGGACACCGCCTACGAGCCGGTGCTGCTGGCCGCGGACGCGGCGCTGTACGAGAAGTTCCTCGCCGCCAAGACCAGCCACATGCGTTCCCAGGGCGGTGATCCCGAGTGGGGTCGCAAGGTCGCGGGTGCGATGCGCGCCGCCGGGCTCGTCGACATCGACCCGCGTCCGCACATCGGCTCGCGGCACGCCGGTTCGCCCGAGCTTGGCCTGCAGCTCAACCACACCTACCAGCTGCGGGACGGGCTGCTGGCGGCCGGGATGACCGACGCGGAGCTCGCCCGGGTGCGCGAGGTGATGACCGACCCGGAATTCCGCGCCACGTCGAGCGTGCTGCACTCGGTGCAGGGCAGGAAGCGCTCGTGATCGCCGAGCGCGTGGCGGCGGGGTTGCTCCGCGAGCTCGGCGAAGCCCCCGCCGTCTGGTGCGACGTCGACTGGTCCGGGCCGGTGGAGATGCTGCTGCGCGACGAGTCCGCGGTGCAGGCGGCCTGCGGGATCATGCACGTCCACGGTCGCGCGTCGGGAGGGCCGCGGCGGCTCGGCGTCGACTACGCCTCCGCCGTCGCCGGAGTCCTCGCCGCGCAGGGGGTGCTGGCGGCGGAGCTGGCGCGGGCGCGCGGCGCGCGGATCGAGTCGGTGCGCACCTCGGTCGCCCAAGCGGCGCTGCTGTCGGTCGCCCAGCACCTCGCGGTCGCCACCACCGACGACGACTGGGCGGAGCGGTGGGAATCCGGCCCGCGCCCACCGTTCCGGTCGCGCGAAGGTCTCCGGTTCGAGGTGGAATCGCTGGATCCCGAAGGATGGCAACGCTTCTGGGACGACCTCGGCGCGGACGCCGCGGACGTCGCGGCGGGCTGGTGGCCGTTCCAGCAGCGCTTCGCCACCGCCTCCTGCGCGCTGCCCGCATCGCTGTTCGCGTGCGCGCGCCGGTTTCCGCTCCGGGACCTGCTGCGCGTCGGGGAGAAGGCGGGGGTGAGCGTGCTGCCGGTCCGCGACGAGCCCGAGCAGCCGAACATCGTTCCCGCCTGCACCTTCCGCGACCTCCCCGGAACCGCGCGAGCGCGTCCCTGGACCTGTGGGGAACCGCTGGAGGGGATCGTCGTCGTGGAGTCGACGCGCCGGATCCAGGGGCCGATGGCCGGGCACGTGCTGCGCATGCTCGGGGCCGAGGTCATCCGCGTCGAACCACCGGGCGGTGACCCGATGCGCGGCGTCCCACCGATCTCGGGAGGCTTTTCGGCCCGCTTCCGGGCGCTCAACGACGGCAAGCGCACCATCGAGATCGACCTGAAAAGCCCATCCGGGCGGGAAGCGCTGCGCGAACTCGTCGCCGGTGCGGACGTGTTCGCGCACAACTGGGCACCGGGCCGCGCCGAGCGCGGCGGACTCGATGCCGACGTGCTCGCCCGAGTCAGGCCGGGCCTGGTGTTCGCCTGGGCGTCGGGCTGGTCGCCGTTGCCCTGGCCGGACCCGCCGCTGGGAACCGACTTCCTGGTCCAGGCGCACAGCGGGCTGGCGGCGGCGGTCGACCCGCAGGGCGCGCCTTCGCTGATGACGCTCACCGACGTCATGGGCGGGCTCGTCTGCGCGGCAGGCGTTCTCGGAGCCCTGCTGCGCCGGGAACGCACCGGGCTGGGCGCCCGCGTGGACAGCTCCCTGTACTCGGCGGCGGGCGTGATCCCTCGGTCGTCGACGGGCCAGAGCCGGTTCGTGCTGCGCGACGACCGTCCGGTGCTGCCCGACGGCACACCGGTGTGCACCGACCTGCGGGAGCTCGCGGCCGACCCGCGGTTCAAACGAGCCCTCCACCACACGACGCACGTCTCACCACAGCCTCCCTGGGAGTTCGCATGACCTGGACGTCCCGCAACGGCATCGAGATCCGCGACCTGGTGCCCGCCGAACTGCGCCGCAACTGGGTCGAGCAGGGTCTGTGCCCGGACCGCTCGGTCTACGGCCTGTTCGCCGACCGGGTGCGCGCGCACCCGCACCGCGAGGCCGTCATCGACGGCGAGGTTGTGCTCGACTACCGGGATCTCGACGACGAAGTGCGGCGCGTGGCCGCCGCGTTGAGCGCGGAAGGCTTCGGCGCGGGCGACATCATCGGCGTCCGGATGCCCAACGGCTGGCGGGCGGTCGTCGCCGAGCTCGCGGTCGCCGCCATCGGCGCCGTCACCCTGCCCTGCCCCGATGGCCGCGGCACCAAGGACGTGATCAGCCTGCTGCGCAGATCCCGCGCCGCAGCGGTGGTCGTCGCCGATCCATCCGACGTCGAGGTCGCGGCCGGGCTGCCCGCGCTGCGCTCGTTCGTCTTCGACGACCTCGACAGCGGAGCCGACTGGCACCCGCCGGAACTCGATCCCGAAGCGCCGGTGCGCATCCTGGTCACCTCCGGTTCCCAGTCGGAGCCGAAGATGATCGCCTACTCCCACAACGCCATGACGGGCGGACGCGCCAACTACGTCCGGGAGCTCAGCTGCGGCGCTGATCCGATGCGCGCGTTGGTGCTGATGAAGCTCTCGTCGTCCTACGGCTCGCTCGTCACGCACGTGGGCATCGCCGCGCTCGGAGCGACCATCATCCTGCAGCGCGGCTTCGACGCGGGTCACGTGCTCCGCGCGATCACCCGGCACCGGCCCACCCACCTGTTCGGGGTGCCCACGATGTTGCGCAGGCTGGCCGAACACCCGGGTGAGACGGGCGAGGACCTGTCGAGCCTGCACGCGGTGGTCTCCAGCGCCGCGCCGCTGTCGGACGTCACCGCGCGCGCCTGCACCCGCCGGTTCGGCACCCGCGTCATCACCGTCTACGGCTCCTCCGACGGCGTCAACTGCCACACCGCGCTGACCGGCACCGGCAACGGAACGGGCGCTGGGCGGCCTGATCCGGCCGTCGCCGAGATCCGCGTCGTCGACGAGCTCGGCCGCGACGCCGGGACGGGCGAACCCGGCGAGATCTGGGCGCGCGGACCGATGACGCCGCTGTGCCACGTCGCCGCCCCCGAGCTCGACGCGCGCCGCCGCACCCGGGGTGGGTGGGTGCGCAGCGGCGACCTGGGAGTGCTGGACGAGCTCGGCCGGCTGCACGTGCTCGACCGGCTGGAGCAGGTCGTGCTGCGCGGCGGCCTCAACATCAGCCCGGCCGAGGTCGAGCGGGAGATCGTCGCGCATCCGGCCGTGGTGGACGTGGCGTGCGTGCCCGTTCCGGACGACGACCTGGGGGAGCGGCTGTGCGCCTGCATCAGCCAGGCGGCCGGGAGCGACGAGCTGTCGCTGGAGCAGGTCGTCGAGTTCCTGGAGCGCGACCGGGGGCTGGAGCGGAGCAAGCTCCCGGAGTACCTGCTGCGACTGCCCGAGCTGCCGCTGGCGCCGACGGGCAAGGTGTGCAGGCGCACCGTCACCGCGCTCGCCGCCGAGTGCTTCGCAGCAGGTCAGCCCGCGATGAGCTCGACTTCCAGCCGGCCGTAGTGGTAGTCGCGGATCGCCGCGAGGAGTTCGTCCAGGCACAGCGCTTCCGCGCCGTCGGGGGCGATGTGCTCGAAGGCCTCCTCGGCCGCGGTGTCGTCGAGGCCGAGCGCGGTCAGCCACCGGACGAACTCCTCGCGGTCGACCCGCTCGTCCCCGTCCCGGTCGCACACCCCGATCACGCCCGCCACGACCGGACGCAGCGCCCGGTTGAACGCGGCCTCGCCCTGCTCGAAGATCAGGTCCTCGGAGACCTTCACGAACTGCACCTCGCTGATGGCCTCGCCGGCCGGCACCCCGGCGTGATCGGCGCAGAGCTCGAAGAGCCCGCGCAGCGCCGCGCGGAGCCGCATCGCCGCGGGGGCGTCCGCAGCCACCCCGAATGCCTCGGCGATCCGCAGCGCCTCGTTCTCGAAGTCACCCCGGTCCAGCCCTCCGCTCCGGTCGCGATCCCACCGGTCGAACCGAGTCTTCATCCGCCCCTGAGCAACGCAGCGATCCACCCAGCACCATCCACACTAGACTCTGAAATGCAGTGCAGCACAGCGAGAATACCCCGAGATTCACCTCCACGCCGGACGGGGGAAGCTCAGCCCGAGGGCATCTTCCGGGCTGAGGCGGGTACATTTCGCGCGACATGCACACCTGCTCGGAGAGGTGATCGTCGTGGAGTCCTTGGAAGCGGAGATCGCGGGGATCGCGTTGGTGGATCACCACGTGCACGGGGTGGTGCGGGGTGAGGTCGACCGGGGCGAGTTCGAGGGGTTGCTGACCGAGTCCGACCGGGCCGTGCCGGGGTGGATGACGCAGTTCGACTCGCCGCTCGGGTTCGCGGTGCGGCGGTGGTGCGCACCTGTGCTGGGACTGCCGCCGCACGCGTCGCCCGAGGAGTACCTGACCGCTCGGGAGTCGTTGGGCTCCGGCGAGGTGACCCGGCGACTGCTCTCGGCGTCCGGAGTGGGCCGGTTCCTGCTGGAGACCGGCCTCGGTGGCGGTCTCGGGGTGGCGGAGATGGCCGAGGTGTCGGGCAAGCCGGTGCACGAGGTCGTGCGGTTGGAATCGGTGCTGGAGGAGGTCGCCCGGTCCGGGGTGCCCGCGGCGGAGCTGCCGTCGCGGTTCCGGGAGGCGCTGGCGGTCCGCTCTGCGGACGCGGTCGGGCTGAAGAGCATCATCGCCTACCGGCACGGTTTCGACTTCGACCCGGAACCGCCCGGCGACGCCGAGGTGGTCCGGGCGGCCGGCTCCTGGTTGCGGGACGGTGGGTTCCGGGTTTCCGACCCCGTGCTGCTGCGGTTCGCGCTGTGGGCGGGCGTGGAGCGCGGGCTGCCGATCCAGCTGCACACCGCCTACGGCGATCCCGACCTGGAGCTGCACCGCTGCGATCCGCTGCTGCTGACCCGGTTCATCAAGAACGTCGAGCCGCGCGGCGTGGACCTGCTGCTGTTGCACTGCTACCCGTTCCACCGCAACGCCGCCTACCTCGCCCAGGTCTTCCCGCACGTCCACTTCGACGTCGGACTGGCGATCAACCACACCGGAGCGCGTTCGGAGGCGGTGATCGCCGAATCCCTGGAACTCGCCCCGTTCGCCAAGGTCCTCTACTCCTCCGACGCCTGGGGCCTGCCGGAGCTGCACCACCTCGGAGCAGTGCTGTGGCGCAGGGGGATGAGCAGAACCCTCGGTCACCACGTCGAGTCCGGCGACTGGACCGCCGAGGACGCCCTCCGCATCGCGCGCATGATCGGTCGCGACAACGCAGAACGCGTCTACGGCCTGCGCTGAGCGGAACGAGTGGCGAGGCTTGACACCCGCACCCGACCTGCGCTCCGCTGGGGTGCGAAACGCCTTGGGGGAGGTGGGTGATGAACTGCCCGTTCGCGATCGATCCGCTCGTGCGGGACCTCGACGGCGAGACCAGCGCGCTGCGCGCGGCCGGACCGCTGGCGCGCGTCGACCTGCTCGGCGTCCCGGTGTGGGCGGTGACCGGGCAGGACGAGGCGCGACGTCTGCTCAGCGATCCGCGCCTGGTCAAGGACATCGGCCGGTGGCGCGAGTGGCGGTCAGGTGCGGTCACCCGCGAGTGGCCGCTGATCGGCATGGTCGACCCCGGCCGCTCGATGTTCACAGTGGACGGACCGGAGCACCGCAGGCTGCGGTCGAAGACCGCCCAGGCGATCACGCCGCGCAGGCTCGAACGGCTCCGGCCGGTCATCGAGGGAGTCACCGCTCGGCTGCTGGACGGGTTGCGCGCGGACGGTCCGGTCGACCTCAAAGCCTCCTTCGCAGGGCCGCTCCCGATGGCCGTCGTGAGCGTCCTGATGGGCGTGGACGAGGAGTTGCGCCCGCGCCAGCACGAGCTCTGGTCGGCGTTCTTCTCCTTGCGCACTCCGCAGGACGAGCGGCTGGCGGTCATCGCGGAGCTCAACGCCGTGTTCACCGGCATGGTGCGGGCCAGATCGGCCGAGCCGGCCGACGACCTGACCAGCGCGCTCCTCGGGACTGACGGCGGCGAACCGCTCAGCGAGGAGGAGGTCGTCGGCAACCTGACCGCGATGGTCGCCGCCGGTCACGAGACCACGGTCAGCTTGATCGTCAACGCGGTGCGGGCGCTGCTGGCGAATCCGGGGCTGCTGAGCCGGGTGCTGGACGGTGGCCTCACCTGGAACGCGGTCATCGACGAGACGCTGCGCTGGGATCCGCCGGTGACCCACCTGCTGATGCGCTTCGCCACCGAGGACATCGCGGTCGGTGACAGCACCGTCGGCGAGGGTGAGGGAGTGGTGATGTCGTACCGGGCGATCGGTCGCGACCGGCGCGAGCACGGTTCCGACGCCGACGTCTTCGATCCCGCCCGGCCGACTCGCGCCAGGCACACGGCCTTCGGTCACGGCCCCCACATCTGCCCCGGAGCCGCGCTGGCGAGGCTGGAAGCGTCCACCGCCCTTCCCGCCCTCTTCGAACGATTCCCGCACCTCCGCCTCGCGGTCGCGGACGACGAGCTCCGCCACAGCCCGGTCCTCACGCAGAACGAGCTCGAAGCACTCCCGGTGCTCCTCCGCGGTGAAGCCACCCCCGCCGGGTAGCGCTCGCAGGGTGCTTCCCCGAGCGCGGGCAGCGGTGGGTCGTCGCCATCCCCGTGGGCCTGTCAGTCGTTGCTGGGGCGGAAGATCTGGTCGTCGGGGATCTCGATGCCGAGTTGGGCGAGGAGTTCGATGAGGACCACGGCGATCTGGCGGGAGACCCGGTCGGCGAGCAGGTCCTCGGTCTCGTCGTGGTGGTCGAGCCACCAGATGATGCTGGCGTCGACCATGCCCATCAGGCCGGCGAGGACGCCGTCCGGCGGGGACGCGGGCAGTTCGGCGGCGTCCAGGTAGGCGCGCATCGCCTCGACGATCTCGTTGAGGAATCGGGTGCGGCCCATGCGCGCGCGGTGCAGCGCCTTGGTCTGCTGCTGGGCGGCGATGAACCGGTAGAGGTTCGGGTGCTCGGAGGCCCAGGCGATGCTGGCCGCGACGACCCCGCGGATCACCTCGAACGGCGTTCCGGCGCGGGTGAGGTGGGGCCGGACGCGGCGGATGAGCTCGGTGGCGGCGAAGCGGGTGACCTCGGCGTCGAGCTGATCCTTGCTCGCGAAGTGCCGGTAGACGTTGGGCCGGGGCAGTCCGGCGCGGTCGGCGATCTGCGCCATCCCGGCCTGCGGTCCGATCTCGTCGATCGCCTCGGCGGCGGCCGAGACGATCTGCGCGCGCCGCGAATCGCTGTCGAGGGCTTGCTTCACCGTCCTGCGCCGGACCGTGGAGTCGACCCAGCGCGCCACATTCACCACGGCCGACACCGTACCTGCTGATACACCTTGTACCCAGCTCCCGCGCCGTGCTACAACCTGTATCCAGTACTCCGTCGTTCCGCAACGGAAGGATCCGCTGTGCCCTCTCGCCGCTCTCCCTGGATGACCGAGGAGCTCGACGACCTGCGCGGTCTCGCCCGCACCTTCGCCGAGAAGGAGATCAAGCCGAACGTCGAGCGGTTCATCGCCAACAAGCAGGTCGACCGCGAGCTGTGGACCAAGGCCGGCGAGATCGGACTGCTGTGCCTGTCCATCCCGGAGGAGTACGGCGGCAGCGGCGGGACCTTCGCGCACGAGGCCGTGCTGATCGAGGAGCAGGGCCGCGTGGGCGACAGCTCCTGGGGCGCGTCCCTGCACAGCGGCATCGTCGCCCACTACCTGCTCGCCTACGGGACTGAGGCGCAGAAGCGGGAATGGCTGCCGAAGCTGGCGAGCGGCGAGTCCGTGGCCGCCATCGCGATGACCGAGCCGGGAACGGGTTCGGACCTGCAGGGCATCGCCACCAAGGCGATCCGCGACGGCGACGAGTACGTGGTCAACGGTGCCAAGACCTTCATCACCAACGGCTACCAGGCCGACGTCGTGCTGGTGGCCGCCAAGACCGACCCGGATGAGGCCGCGTCCGGGATCTCGCTGGTCATCGTGCCGACCGACACCTCCGGCTTCAAGCGCGGCCGGGTGCTGGACAAGATCGGCATGAAGGGGCAGGACACCTGCGAGCTGTTCTTCGACGACTGCCGCGTGCCCGCCTCGAACCTGCTCGGCGAGAAGGAGGGCGACGGCTTCATCCAGCTGATGACGCAGCTGCCCCAGGAGCGGTTGATCGTCGCCGTCGCCTGCGTGGCCGCGATGGAGTTCGTGCTGGAGGAGACCCTGCAGTACGTCCACTCCCGCGAGGCCTTCGGGCGCCCGATCTTCAAGTTCCAGAACACCAAGTTCGAGCTGGCCGAGATCGCCACCGAGGCCCGCGTGGCGCGGTCGTTCCTGGACGAGTGCATCGAGCTCCACGTCGAGGGCGAGCTCGACATCCCGACCGCGGCGATGGTCAAGTACTGGTGCTCGGAACGCGCGATGAAGGTCGCCGACCAGTGCCTGCAGCTGTTCGGCGGCTACGGCTACATGGAGGAGTACCCGGTGGCCCGGGTGTTCACCGACATGCGCGTGCAGCAGATCTACGCGGGCACCACCGAGATCATGAAGGAGATCATCAGCCGGTCCCTGCCGACGCCCAGCTGACCCGTCTCGCACCGGTCCGGCCGCCCCGATCTTCGGCGCGGCCGGACCGGCGTTTTCACGCCGAGTGCCCGAAGTCACCCACCGTGAGGTGTGGACGGTGGCTCTCCTGATCGTTAGTTTGGTGGCCGCCGACCGAGTTAACGACGCTGTTACGGGGAGGGATCGGGCCATGGCGCCTCTTGACCTGCTGTGCGCGGTGCTGATCCCGCTCGCTCTGCTGGTCGGCACCGCCGCGGTGATGGCAGGCCGGAAGGTCGTGGCGCAGCGGCTCGCGATCACCTCCGGTGCACTCGCTGTAGCGGGCTTGGCGCTCGTCTCGGTCGTCTCCCTCTTCGGGCTGTGATCCGCCCGCTCGCGAGCTGACGCGGCGGAGGGTGGTTCGGTCCGAAACGCCCCACGATCTCGTCCGCGTTGCCGGGTCAACTCGGGCCAGAACCGCCCACGGTCCCGGCCTTCGAACGTGTCCCGCGGGAGTGCGCTGCCGCGCGCGCGTTTGGAAAGCGGTGTGCGGATCGGTAGGAACGGGGAGCGAGCGCGATGCCGCGTCTCGCCCGTGATCACCACCGCCAGGAGGAACCGCTGTGTCCGCAGCCGAATTCGCGCGCGAACTGCGCGCTCGTGAGGAGCTCGTCGGGTACTGGATCGCGCTGGACGCGCCGGCGGCCACCGAGCGGATCGCGCGGGTGGGCTACGACTACCTGGTCGTGGACGTCCAGCACGGGCTCATCGGCCATTCCGGGATGATCAACGCGTTGCTCGCCATCGATGCCGCCGGTGGGGCGAAAGGCCTGGTCCGCGTCGCGGCGAACGAGCCCAGCGGAATCGGCCACGCCCTGGACGCGGGAGCCGCCGGAGTCATCGTCCCGCTGGTCGACACGCCCGAGGACGCGGCCGTAGCGGTCGAGGCCACCCGCTACCCGCCGCGCGGGCGCCGCTCCTACGGTCCGATGCGGTCGGGCCTGCGTGTGGGTCCCCGGCCGATCGAAGCGGACGAGTCGACGGTGGTGATCGCGATGATCGAGACCGCGCAGGGCTTGGCCAACGTTCGCGAGATCTGCGCGACCGCCGGGCTCGACGGCGTCTACGTCGGCCCGGCCGACCTGTGCCTGGCCGTCGGTGGCGCCCACCCGGGAGATCCCGACGTGGCCGAGGAGTTCGAGGCCGCGGTCGAGAAGATCCAGAGCGCGGCGGCGGAGGCGGGCATCGCCGCCGGGTTCCACGTTTCCGACGGCGAGGGGGCCGGGCCGCGACTCGCCCAGGGCTACACCTTCGCCAGCATCTCCTGCGATCTGGTGCACCTGGAGGCCGCCGCAGCCGGCCATCTGCGCGCGGCCAAGGGATCGGCGCAGCGCTGAGGCCCTGAGCACGCAGCAGCCCCGGAGCCGTTTCCTCCTCGGTGAGAAGGCCGAACCGGACGCAGTTCGGGGCTCCGGGGCCGGGTAGCTGCCTGGTATTCGCCGACCGCTCTCCCGCGTCGGGATCCACAGGATTGGGGATTCGCGCACGTCGGGTCGGCTGTTGTGCCGTGGGCGGTCCTAGCGGACAGCCACCTCACAAGTCCTGTTGGTATTCAACGTCGGACCACCTCCTTTCCTGTGTGCCCGCAGGCTATGCCGCGTCCGGTTCCTTCGGCAACAGATTTTTTCCGGTTCGGAAATCGCAGGTCAGATGCCTCGTTCGGGCCTCGATGCCGACCGTTGACACCCCTACCCCCTAGGGGTATGTTCGCCTTCAGGATGAAGGTGGACCGTTGCGGGGAGGGCATCATGGACCACGAGCACCACCACGCCGCCGCCGAGCAGCAGGACGGCCGCGCGCTGACCCGATCAGCGATCAGCGCCACGGCGCACTGCCTGACCGGCTGCGCCATCGGCGAAGTCCTCGGCATGGTCATCGGAACCGCGCTGGGCTGGGGGGACCTGGCCACGATCGTCCTCGCGATCGCGCTGGCGTTCCTGTTCGGCTACAGCATGACGATCGTTCCCGTGCTGCGCGCGGGCGTCGGCCTCGGCGCGGCCATCGGCGTCGCCTTCGCCGCCGACACCCTGTCGATCACCGTCATGGAGATCGTCGACAACCTGTTCATGGTGCTCATCCCGGGTGCCATGGACGCAGGCCTGACGAGCTGGCTGTTCTGGCTCTCGCTGGCCGCGGCCCTGGCCATCGCCTTCGTCCTCACCGTCCCGGTCAACCGGGTTCTGATCAGCCGGGGCAAGGGCCACGCGGTGGCGCACCAGTACCACTAGTGGGAGATGTTGGGAGGTGCGTTGCTCGGCGGTGCCGGTGGCAGAAACCCCCGAAGGGAAAGCGCAGCGGCTCCGTGGACTCCGTGACCGGCCAACGCCGCTGGTGACAGGCCCGGTTAGGCTCGGGCCATGCCGATGTCTGTTCGTCTCGCCACCAAGGAGGACCGACCCGCGATCCTCGAACTGCTCCAGTCCGCGCAGGAGAGCGCGGTGCCCGAGGCCAAGCGCGGGGAACAGGGGTTCGTCCAGGGCGAGTGGGACGAGGAGGCGCTGGAGGCCTTCACCGGCGGTCCCGGCACGTTCCTGGTGGAGGACAAGGACAAGCTCGCCGGCGTCGTGCTGACCTCGGAAGCCGGGGCGCTGCCCGGACCGGCGCAGCGGACCGCGGAGCTGACCAAGAACCTCGAAGGTCCCGTCCTGCACTGCGGCCCGGTGGTCGTCGCACCGAAGTACCGCGGCAAGGGCGTCGTCCGGATGCTGCTGTCGGGCATGGCCCTGATGCTCGGCGACCGGTACCCCAGCGCCGCCGTGTTCGTCGAGAACACCAACCAGCGCGGGTTGAAGGTGCACCGGGCGCTCGGCATGAAGAAGCACACCCGGTTCACCCTCGACGACCGCGCTTACACGGTCTTCACCTTCACCCCGGCGGACTTCAGCCCCCGACCGGCCAGGTGATCACCCGCCGAGGCGCGCGAGGGCCTCGGCGCCGGTCAGGCAACCTGCTGTCGTGAGGTTCAGGTTCGCGACGGCCGCCTCGTGCACGGCCGGGTCCGCCGCCGTCGTGCAATCGGTGACGACGTGAGCGGTGAACCCAGGTCGGTGGCGTGGCGGGCGGTCTGCTCGACCGTCAGGTTCGTGGCGACGCCGGTGATGAACAGCGTGTCGATTCCCCGGGCGGTCAAGCGGTCGGCCAGGTCGTTGCCCGCGAGGCCGGAGAGCTTCTGGTTGTCCACCACGTCCAGGGCGCCGGACATCTCCGGGATCAGCTGCGCGCCGGGGGAGTCGGGGCGGAAGAGCTCCTGGGCCTCGCCGACCGCGCGCATGAACTCGGTGTTGCGCACCAGCTGCCCCTCGTCTTCCGGAACGGTGAAGCGGGTGAACACCACCGGCGCCGCGGCCTCGGCGTGGAAGCGCGCCGCGCGCTCGACCACGCCGCTGCGGGCCACCGGCTCGGCGAGCATGCCGCCGAAGAACCCCTCGGGCTTGATCACGTTGACCTGCCAGTGCAGCGCCAGAATCGCGTGTGAGCCGTTCGCCATGCCCGAATCGTCCCCGATGAACCGGCCTGGTGGTGGGAGGGCGGGGAATCAGGATTCCCACGCGGTGGATCTTGAATCGACGCTCAGTCGTGGTCGCCGTCGACGTAGAGCCAGGTCTTGCCGCGGCGGGTGAAGCGGCTGTGCTCGGTGAGCGACCCGGTCGCACCGTCGAGGCGGTAGAGGGCCCGGAAGTCCACGGTTCCCTCGGTCTCGAAGGGCCCGCCGCCGGTGCGGCTCAGGATCTCCAGGCGGAGCCAGCGCTGCGACGGGTCGAGGTCGAGCTCCTCCGGGCGCGTCGTCGGGTGCCAGGTGCGGAGCAGGTAGTCGGCGTCGCCGACCGCGAACGCCGAGTAGCGCGAGCGCATCAGCTGCTCGGCCGTGGCCGCTTCGCGCTCACCGGCGTGCAGCGGTCCGCAGCACTCGCCGTAGGGCTCGCCCAGTCCGCAGGGGCACAGATCCTTCACGCTCACCTGGGAAGTTTCTCATCCGCCTCCCCGGTGCTGCCGGGTGCGCTCGATCGCGGCGGCGCGGTTGCGCAGGATCTCGTCGTTGAAGATGCGGGCGCGCTGGGCCAGCGAATCCCGGATCAGCGGGTGAGCGGCGGCGACGTCGGTGGTCTCGGCGGGGTCGATGTCGAGGTCGACCAGCATCTCGCGACCCAGATCCGGCCAGACCGTCGCGGGCCACAGCAGCTTCCACCGGTCCTGGCGCGCGGCGGCGACGTTCCACACCCAGTCCGGGTCGACCTCGCCCGTCGGGCCTTCCTCCAGGTCGCCGAAGTAGTACAGCGTGCGGCCGCGCGGCATCGGCTCGCCCGCCAGCGCGGGCGCGATGCTGATGCCGTCGATGGGCCGATCGGACGGAGGTGCGGGAGCCCCCGCCAGGTCGATCAGCGTTGGCAGCAGGTCCACGAACGAGATCGGGTACCGGTTCTCGCCGACGGGTACCCGGCCGGGCCAGCGGACCATGAACGGCACCCGGAGGCCGCCCTCGTACGGATCGGTCTTGCGGCCCCGCAACCCGCCGGTGCTGCCCTCGAACCACGGCCCGTTGTCGCTGGTGACGATGACGAGCGTGGACTCCACCAGCTCCAGCGCGCGCAGCTCGTCGAGCAACCTGCCCACCTGCCGGTCGGCCTCGCGGATGACGTCGGGGTAGTGGCCGTCGGCACCACCGGTCTCCTCCGGCACGTGGAAGGGCTGGTGCACGGAGCTGTGCGGGACGTAGGCGAAGAAGGGCCGTTGCCGCGCAACGCTCCTCCGGATGAACGCGATCGCGGCGTCGGTGTACTCGCCGGCCAGGCGCTCCTGCCCCTGCTCGGTGTTGACGTCGTCCACCGCCACCGCATCGCCCCGGTACAGCGGTAGCCGCTGCCGGTCTCCCCACCCCTGGTCGTTGCTGTAGGGAATCCCGCAGAAGTGGTCGAAACCGTGCGAGGACGGCAGGAACCGGGGCCGCGCGTCCCACGGGTTGCCGGTGAGCCGCGGATCCCCCAGATGCCACTTGCCGAAGATCCCGGTGGCGTACCCGGCCGCCCGCATCGCCTCGGCGACCGTGTGCTCGAACTCCGGCAGCCCGCGATCCTCCTCCGGCCACAACACCTGCGGCAGACCGACGCGCTGCGCGTAGCGGCCGGTCATCAGCGCGGCCCGCGACGGGGTGCAGATCGGCGCCCCGGAGCAGGCCTGCCGGAAGGTCATCCCGGCGCCGCCGACGGCGTCCATGCGCGGCGTGCCGACCGGCGAGCCGTAGCGGCTCAGATCGCCGTAGCCCAGGTCGTCGAGGACGATGAGCACGATGTTCGGTCGTGACCCCGAAAGCGCACCGGACATGTCAGCACCCCCTGACGCGGTCGCGGCTCCGATTCTCCCTGGAAGACGCGGTTTTCCCGTTGTTGCCACCCGGTCGGCGCACGAGAACCGATCGTCTGGCCCAGCGCGGTGCGCGGGTGTGAGAGAATTGCCCGACTCGACGAGGGATCGGCCGTGGTCACGGACATGGTTCGAGGTGATCGCCGCTCCTGCGACGAAGAGCTGCCCGACCCGAGGCACCTTCGTCCCCGCAGGAGCAGGCAATGGCCACGATCAGCTGGTCCGAGAACGGATCACCGAAATCCGCCCGTTGGCATTCCGAGAACTCGGCCCCCGCGCCGACCAGCGTTGTCGTCGTCGACGACCGCACCACGGCCAAAGCCGCCCACCGCACCGCCGAAGCGGGCACGGCCATGCTCTGGCGCGGTGACTTCCACGCGGCACGCCGCCTCGTGCAGGACCTGGACCGCCGCCTGCGCCGCCGCCCCGCGCCCGAGGGCGACACCGCGTCGCTGTTCCGCGCGCACCGCGCCGCGCGCGCCGAGCGGGCGGAACTGCTCGGCCGGGTGCTGCTGGTGCTGGAGCCCGACCACGCGCTGGCGCTGCAACGCGCACCCGACGTGCGCGAGGCGTGCCTGCACGCCTACGGCCCGCCCACCGGCGAACCGATGTGCGTGTCCGCGCCCGAACTGCTCGGGGTGATCAGCGCTCACCAGTGGCACGAGAAGGGCGTGGACGTTCCCGCGCTCGGCGAGCGGATCCACCCCGACTACGGCGTTTTCGCACCCGTCCGGAGCGAGTACGTCGCTCTCGTCGCCGAGGCGCCGCTTCCGGCCGAGCCCCCGGTCGCGTTCGACCTGGGTACCGGAACCGGTGTGCTCGCAGCGGTTCTCGGCAGGCGCGGTGCGCGCGTGGTGGCCACCGACATCAACCCGCGAGCCGTGGTGTGCGCCCGCGCGAACATCCACCGGCTCGGCCTCGCCGAGCGGGTCACGGTCGAGGAGGCCGACCTGTGGCCGAGCGGACGTGCCGACGTCGCCGTGTGCAACCCGCCCTGGATTCCCGCGCGACCCACCTCGGCGCTGGAACTCGGTGTCTACGACCAGGATTCGGACATGCTGCACCGGTTCATCGACGGTCTCCGCGAGCACCTCAACCCCGGTGGCCAGGGCTGGCTGGTGCTCTCCGACCTCGCCGAAAGGCTGGGCCTGCGGACCCGCGCCGAGCTGCTCGACCGCATAGCCGCGGCGGGACTGGACGTGCGAGCCCGCTACGACACCGCGCCGAGCCACCCCAAGGCGTCGGACACCACCGACCCGCTCCACCAGGCCCGGCGCGAGGAGATCACGTCGCTGTGGCGGCTCAGCGCAGGAAGTCCAGCAGGTGGCCGGTGACCTCGGCCGGCTTCTCCAGCTGCAGGAAGTGCCCCGCCCCAGACAGCAGCGCGGCGCGCGACGGCGGTGCGACGCGGGACCGCGCGACCGCGAAGAAACGCGGGTCGATGGCGCCGTCCCGGTCGCCGTGGAGGTAGAGCAGCGGGCTCCGGGGTTCGGCGAGAGCCGCTCGGCTGCCGCGCGAGGCCAGGGCTCGGTAGTAGGACACGACGGCCTTCGCCCGGGCCTGGTCGGGGACGGCGCGCGCGAGGTGGGCGAGGTCGTCGGTCGCGTCGTACCCCGGTGACCACGTCCGCCACAGGCGCCGGGCCAGCCAGGTGAAGTTCCGCTCGGCCAGGCCGGGGACCTGGTTGTAGGCGATGTACCAGGAGTGCAGCGGCTGCCTGACCAGCCCCGACAGCCAGGTCCGTGCCACCGCCCGGGTCGGGTTCATCCAGGCCAGCGGAGGCACCGCCAGGAGGGCGACGCGCGCGTAGGGCGAGGACGGGTCGGCGGCCAGCGCACCCGCGGTGATCGCACCCCAGTCGTGGCCGATCAGCGCGGTCGAGGAGTCGCCGCCGAGGCGCTCGTGCAGCGCGACGGCATCGGCGGCGAGCGCGCTCACCGAGTAGTCGCCGTCGATCGGCGCGTCCGAGGGCACGTAGCCGCGCAGGAACGGCGCCACCACCCGGTACCCGGCCTCGGCCAGCAGCGGCCCGACCGCGCGCCACGTCCACGCGGTGTCGGGAAAACCGTGCAGCGCCACCAGGAGTTCACCGTCCACCGGCCCCCACTCCAGGACCCCGACGTCGTGCGTCGGGAGGGAGACGGTGCGCTCGCGAGGGGTCATGCCTCGCGACGCTAACCGCTGGGAGCCCCCGCTGCGATGGTGGATCGATCCCGCCGGTGAAAGCCGAGTGCAAGCGGGTGCGCCTAGCGTTGGTGATCGACTTGGGAGACACGATGACCACGATCGATCTTTCCGCTCTCGACTTCTGGGCCCAACCGCCCTCGGAACGGGACACGACGTTCGCGGCGCTCCGCGCGGCCGACGGACCCGTGTTCTGCCCGCGCGACGACGGCCCCGGCTTCTACGCGATCACCCGCTACGACCAGATCGCCGAGGCCAGCCGGAACCCGCAGGCGTTCAGCTCGGAGCCCATCGCCGCCAGCCTCGACGACCCGCCGCCGGAGGTGGCCGGGCTGCTGGGGTCGATGCTGAGCACGGACGACCCGCGCCACGCGCGGCTGCGCCGCATCGTCGCCCGCGCCTTCACCCCGAGGATGATCTCCAGGGCGACCGAAGACGTCGCCCGGCTGGCCACCGAGATCGTCGACGCGCTGGTGCAGCGGGGGCCGTGCGACTTCGTCGCCGAGGTCGCCATGCCGATGCCCCTGGAGATCGTGTGCCGGATGATGGGCGTTCCCGAATCCGCCCGGCCCGAGGTCGTCGAGGCGACCAACGCGCTCATCTCCAGCATCGGAGACCCGGACCACCAGGACCCGAGCGGCAAGCCCCGGACGGCGGTGCTGGTCGACAACGTGCGGTTCATGCACGAGCTGATGGGTGAGCTCGCCCGCGACCGCCGGGCGAACCCGGCCGACGACATCGTCACCGCGATGGTCCACGGCGACGTCGACGGCGAAGCGCTCAGCGACGCCGACCTGGGCAAGTTCTTCGTGCTGCTGGTCGTCGCGGGCAACGAGACCACCCGCAACGCCCTCTCGCACGCGCTGGCGCTGTTCACCGAGCACCCGGAACAGCGCGACCTGCTGCTGTCCGACCTCGACGAGCGGATGCCCGCCGCGATCGAGGAGGTCGTCCGCTACGCGACACCGGTCAACTGGATGCGGCGCACCGCGACCGGCGATGTGGACCTGCTCGGCAACCGCTTCCGCGCCGGTGACCGGCTGATCATGTACTACGTGTCGGCCAACCGGGACGAGACCGTCTTCGTCGACCCGAACCGGTTCACCATCACGCGCAATCCCAACCCTCACCTCGGTTTCGGCTCGCGCGGGCCGCACTTCTGCCTGGGCGCGCACCTGGCGCGACGCGAGATCGACCTGATGCTGCGGGAGCTGTTCACCCGGGTGCCCGACATCCACGCCACCGCCGAGCCGGTCCGCCAGCGCACCAGCTTCGTCAACGGGGTGCTGGAGCTTCCCTGCGCGTTCTGAGCCCGGTTCAGCGCTTGGCCGCGCGCAGCGCGGTGCGGATCATCGGCCACTGCAAGGGCAGCCGGGCGACGGTGCCGGCGAAGAACGCCGCCGGCGCGGCTCCGCCCTTGCGCTTCGCGCGCTTGCCCGCGTCCACGCTCATCTTGACGTTGCCGGGGAAGACGCCGGCGAGCAGCGCGGCGCTGGCGAGCCCTGCGGCGCCGCGGGTGCGCGGGTGCAGCAGCCCGGCGGCGCACGCCAGCTCGGCGACTCCGGAGATCTCCACGACCCGGCGGGGAGCGGGCAGCGCGGACGGGATCAGCGGCTCGAAGATCTGGGGTCTGACCAGGTGCAACGTCCCCGAGGTGGCGAACAGCGCGGCGAGTCCGACGATCGGGAGGTCCAGCGGTGCCGGGCGTGAGGTCATGCCGCCGAACATAGTTGACCTGGCCCGGTGCGAGGGACGAGATAGGTCACACCAACCGCCCACACCCCGGCTGAACGGGGCGCGGTGTCCGGATGGTCGGGACTTTGTCCCCTGTGCGGGACGCCTGGTGGCCGGGAGTCTCGGAGTCGGTCGGGGCGCGGTGCGCTCGGCGACCGTGCCGTCCTGACCAGGGCGGATCCAGTCGGGGGAGGAATCAGATGGGCGTCGCGCAGACGGCTCGCACGGGCGTTCGGGCACCGGAGGTCGAGTGGTCGCCAGCCGAGATCGGGGAGCTCGGCGAGGCGGTCTCGCGCGCTCCGTCGGTGCACAACAGCCGGCCCTGGTCGCTGACGCTGCACCGCCGCACCGCCGTGCTGCGCGAGGACCCGGCGAGGCGGATGCAGCACGACCCGGAGGGCCGTGACCAGCGCATCTCGTGCGGTGCGGCGCTGATGAACCTGGTGCTGGCGGTGCGGAGCCTGGGGTGGAGCGCGCAGGTCGAGCTCGGGGCCTCCGGGGGTCTGGTCTCCGCGGCCGTCAACGCCGGTGAGCCCGCCGAGCCGAGCCCGCGGGAGGCGAGCTGGGCCCGCGCGATCCCGGAGCGCCGCAGCCACCGGGCGCCGTTCTCGGGCAAACCGGTGCCGGAGCTGCTCCGCGAGAAGATCTGGGACGCCGCCGCGGGCACCCGCTGCGGCGGGCGCTGGATCAACTCCGACGCCGAGGCCGCCGAGGTCGCGGGGATGCTGAGCCGATCGGCCACCGCGTTCCAGGCCGATGCCGGCTACACCCGCGAGCTGGCCGGGTGGGTGACGCCGGGGGGCAAGCGGCTGCGGAGCGAGTCCGAGGGGCTGAGCGGCCTGGCTGCGGCCGGGCTGACCGCCATCACCACGCACCTGCCCGACGAAACCGTCCTGGCGCGGCTCCTCCGCGAGGAGGCGGTGCTGCTGGTGGGCACGCGCGGCGACCGCGCGATCGACCACCTGCGCGCGGGGCAAGCCGTCGAGCGGGCGTGGCTGGAGGCCGCCGGATCCGGCCTGTCGGTGTCGATGATGACCCAGCCGCTGCACGTGCCGGAGATCCGCACCGGCCTCGCCGAACGCCTCGGCACGTCCCTCATCCCCCAGGCGATCATGCGCTTCGGCTATCCGAAGGAGTCCTGAGCGCACCGCGGTTCGGGGTCGACGATCGCGGGCGGTTCTGGTCCGAACCGCCCGCGATCGATGTCGTTTTCGCCCGGTCGGTGCGGATCAAAAACCGCCCGCTGCCGAGAGCCTCGACGCCGGGCCCGAGTCCCGGGCGTGAAAACGGGAAAATCCGCCTGTTCCGTTAACGGGAGATGACCCTCCGTTGACGTCCGCTGCATGCCGGTGCGCGTTCCTCCGTGCGCGCGCGTCCACTGGTTCCGTTGCTGTCCCGGAGGGCGAGCTTTGTCGGGTTGTGGCAGGTCGCGCGGCCTGAATTCGGTTCTCCTCCTGGGAAAAATCAGAACTGGCGAGTATTGGTCACCGGGCTTCTCCGTCCGGGGGCGGGTCGGTCACCGTATGGATCCAGATGTCCCACGGGATGGACCGATTCGTCCCTCGATCAGAGGACAGAGGTGCCTGTGAGCGCGAACGGAACGGATGCCGATCGTCCGGGCGGGAGCACGGAGGTCTCCGCCGGTCCGCAACGCCGCGCGATCTGGGTGCCCGAACCCGCCGAGCTGTCCGATGTGGAACTGCTGCTGGACGGCGCGTTCCCGCCGCTGCGCGGATTCCTCACCGCCGACGAGGTCGAGTCGGTGCGGACCCGCCAACGCCTCGACGTCGACGTGCCCTGGCCCGAGCCGATCACCCTGACGGTCCCGGAGGAGGTCGCCGCGGCCGAGGAGATCGAGCTGCGCGACGTCGAAGGCGCCCCGGTCGCGGTGCTCCGCAACGAAACCCCGTGGTCCGACGAGACCGGCGCGCACCCGGCGGGCCCGCTCGTGGCCGCCGAGGAGCCCGCCGGAGTGCTCCGCCGGATGCGGCCGCCCGCCGAGCAGGTCCGGGCCGCGCTCCCGGCCGCACCCGTGCTCGGCGTGCTGCCCGAGGCCCCGCTGCACCACCGCGAGCTCGCCCAGATCCGCCAGCTGGCCGGCGAGCTCGACGCGCACGTCCTGATCCTGCCGCGCATGACCGGCCCGCGGCCCGAAGCGCTGGTCCAGTCGGTAATGGCCGCCCGCCCGGAACTGCCCGAGGGCGCCACGATCGTCCCGGTCCCGCTGGCGCGCCGCGCCGACCCGAAGCGCGACGCCCTGCTCGCCGCGCACGTCGCCGTCGCCTACGGCGCCACCCACCTGATCTCGGAAAGCCCTCTCGAACAGGCTCCCGTCCAGGTGCTCGAACCGCCGGAGGTGGTGCGCGACCACGCCGACCGCTGGCGTCCCGCCGCGCAGGTCGCCCCCGCCGAATGCCGTCCCGGTCTCAGCGACGAGGGCCTGCGCGAACTCCTCGACCGCGGCGCGGAACTGCCCGACTGGTTCACCACGCCCGCCATCGCCGAGCAGCAGCGCAGGCTCCACCCGCCGCTGACCGCGCGCGGGTTCACCGTCCTGTTCACCGGTCTGTCCGGTGCGGGCAAGTCGACGCTGGCGCGGGCGCTGCGCGACGAGCTCAGCAGGCACGATCACCGCGCGGTCACGCTGCTCGACGGCGACGTGGTCCGCCGGACGCTGTGCGAGGGGCTGGGCTTCTCCGCCGAGGACCGCAGCCGCAACGTCCGCCGCATCGGCTACGTCGCAGCCGAGGTCACCCGCCACGGCGGCGCGGCGATCTGCGCGCCCATCGCGCCGTACCACGCCGACCGGGACGCGGTGCGCCGCATGGTCCACGAGGCGGGCGGGTTCGTGCTGGTCCACGTGGCCACGCCGCTGGGGGAGTGCGAGCGGCGCGACCGAAAGGGGCTCTACCGCAAGGCGCGCAACGGGTCGCTGCCGGAGTTCACCGGCGTCTCCGCTCCCTACGAGGTCCCCGACGACGCCGACCTCGTCCTGGACACCTCCGAGCTGTCGCAGGACGAGGCCGTGGCACGCGTCGTGGCCTTGTTGCGCGAACGGGGCTGGGTGCGGTCGTGGACCTCGGTGTAGCGGCGACAGGGCTGCTCACCGGCCTGATGGTGGGCGTGACCGGCATGGGCGGCGGTGCGCTGACGATGCCGCTGCTGACGCTGGTCTTCGGCGTGCCACCGCTGGCCGCGGTGTCCTCGGACCTGGTGGCCGCGGCGGTGATGAAACCGCTGGGCGCGGCGGTGCACCTGCGGCGTCGCACGGTGCAGCCCGAGCTGGTCGGCTGGCTGTGCCTGGGTTCGCTGCCGTCCGCGGCGGCCGGGTCGTTGCTGGCGGGATCGCTGGGCAGCGGGGCCGAATCGGTGCTCAAGGAGATCGTGGGCGGCGCCGTGCTGCTGGCCGCGATCACGCTGTTCGCCCGGATGCTCCTCTCCCGCCGACCCTCCACATCGGACGGAACCCGGGTGCGCCCGGTGCCCACGGTGCTGCTCGGCGCGGTCGCCGGTCTTGTGGTGGGCACGACCTCGGTGGGCTCCGGATCGATCATCATCGTGGTCCTGCTGCTGCTCAACCGCGGGCTGAGCTCGGCGCGGCTGGTCGGCACCGACCTCGTCCAGGCGGTGCCGCTGGTGCTGGTCTCGGCGATCGGCCACCTGTTCGCCGGTGATGTCCACATCGGACTGGTCGGTTCGCTGCTGGCCGGATCGATCCCCGGCGTGCTGGTGGGATCGCTGATCTCCGCGCGGGTTCCCGACCGGCCGGTGCGGGTCCTGCTCGGTGGAATGCTGGTGACGACCGGGCTGATGATGATCGGCACCGACGTCCTGCCGGGAGTGTCGGCGGGACTGCTGGTCGTGCTGCTCGGCGCGGTGATCCCACCGCTGCGCAACGCGATGTCGTCGCGGCGGGCGCCCGTCGCGAGTGATCACAGGGAGGTAGTGGGGTGAGCGACGACCACGAGCTGGCCGCGCGGCTGGCGCGGCGAGCGGGCGAGCGCCTGGTCGAGCTGCGAGAGGGATCCGCAGCGGTGCCCCGGGCGCTCGGTGACGCCGGTGACGCCGCGGCCCACCGGCTGCTCGTCGACGCGCTCGCGCAGGAACGCCCGGCTGATCCGGTGCTGTCCGAGCACGGTGTGGCCGGACCGGAACGCGTTCCGGGCGAACGTGTTTGGATCGTCGATCCGCTCGACGGGACGCGCGAGTTCACCGAACCCGGTCGCGCCGACTGGGCGGTGCACGTCGCGCTCGCCGAAGGCCACGAGGTCATCGCCTCAGCCGTCGCGCTGCCCGCCCAGGGCATCGTGCTGGACACCGGCGCACCCCCGAAGCAGCCGACGAGCGCCATCGATCGCCCGCGCATCGCGGTCAGCCGCAGCAGGCCGCCGGAGTTCGTCGCCGCGATCGCGGCCGAGATCGGTGCCGAACTGGTGCCGATGGGCTCGGCGGGCGCCAAGATCACCGCCGTGGTCCTCGGCGAGGTCGACGCCTACCTGCACGGCGGCGGCCAGTACGAGTGGGACAGCGCCGCTCCCGTCGGCATCGCCCGCGCCGCAGGTCTGCACACCAGTCGGCTCGACGGCACCGAACTCGTCTACGACCGCCCCGACCCGTGGTTGCCCGACCTGCTGGTCTGCCGCCGCGAGCTGGCCGTGGACCTGCTCGCCGCCCTGTCCGACCGAATCGAGGGGAGTCGCTGATGCCCGCCGGGCTGTCTCGTCTGGACCTGCTGGAATCCGAGGCGGTGCACCTCATCCGCGAGGTGGTCGCCGAGCGCGACCGCCCTGCGCTGCTGTTCTCCGGCGGAAAGGACTCCGCCGTGCTGCTCAAGCTCGCGGAGAAGGCGTTCGCCCCGGCGCCGATCCCGTTCCCCGTGCTGCACGTCGACACCGGTCACAACTTCGAAGAGGTCCTCGACTTCCGGGACCGCCGCGCCGCCGAACTCGGCGTGCGGCTGGTGGTGGCCTCGGTGCAGGAGTCCATCGACGCCGGCCGCACCACCGAACCCGAGGGCCTGACCAGCCGCAACCGGCTGCAGACGGCCTCGCTGCTGGAGGCCATCGCCGAGCACCGCTTCGACGCGCTGTTCGGCGGCGCCCGCCGGGACGAGGAACGCGCCCGCGCCAAGGAGCGCATGCTCTCCTTCCGCGACACCTTCGGCCAGTGGGATCCGCGCAACCAGCGCCCGGAGCTGTGGAACCTCTACAACGGGCTGATCCACCCCGGGGAGAACGTGCGCGCCTTCCCGCTGTCGAACTGGACCGAGCGCGACGTCTGGACCTACATCGACCACGAGGACGTCGAGCTGCCGTCGCTGTACTTCGCCCACAACCGCAAGGTCTTCGAGCGCGACGGGATGCTGCTGGCCGACAACCCGTTCCTGCCGCGCGACGCCGACGAGCAGCTGGTCGAGCGGTCCGTGCGGTTCCGCACCGTCGGCGACATGACCTGCACCGGTGCCGTGGAGTCGACGGCGGCGACGGTCTCCGAGGTGATCGCCGAGATCGCCGCGACCAGGATCTCCGAGCGCGGCCAGACCCGCGCCGACGACCGCACCAGCGCGGCGGCGATGGAGGACCGCAAGCGGGAGGGATACTTCTGATGACCACCACCGAACCGGTCTTCGCCCCGGCCGACAGCCTGCTGCGCTTCGCCACCGCGGGCGCCGTCGACGACGGCAAGTCGACCCTGATCGGGCGGCTGCTGCACGATTCCAAGTCGCTGCTGGCCGACCAGCTCGAACAGCTGGAGGTGGTCGGAAAGGAGCGCGGGGACGAGCAGCTCGACCTGGCGATGCTCACCGACGGGCTGCGCGCCGAGCGCGAGCAGGGCATCACCATCGACGTCGCGCACCGATACTTCGAGACCGCGCGGCGGGCGTTCATCATCGCCGACACGCCCGGCCACGCCCAGTACACCCGCAACATGGTCACCGGCGCCTCCACCGCGGACCTGGCGATCGTGCTCGTCGACGCCCGCAACGGGCTGACCGAGCAGAGCCGCAGGCACGCGGTCCTGGCGGGCCTGCTGCGCGTGCCGCAGCTGGTGCTGGCGGTGAACAAGATGGACCTGGTCGAGCACGACGAGTCCGTCTTCCGCGCCATCACCGAGGAGTTCGCGGCCTTCACCGAGCGGCTGAACCTGCGCGAGGTCACCGCCATCCCGATCTCGGCGCTGCGCGGCGACAACGTCGTGGACCGCTCCGCGGCGATGCCCTGGTACGACGGGCCGTCGCTGCTGGAGCACCTGGAGCAGGTCGAGGTCGCCGACGAGGCGGGCCCGTTCCGGCTGCCGGTGCAGTACGCGATCCGCGCGCAGGAGCAGGACTACCGGGGTTGTGCGGGCCAGATCGCGGGCGGATCGATCGCGCCCGGCGAGGAGGTGCTGCACCTGCCTTCCGGGATGCGCAGCCGCGTGGTCGCCGTCGACACCGCCGACGGGGAGCTGGAACGCGGTCAGGCGCCGCAGTCGGTGGCGTTGCGGCTGGCCGAGAACATCGACGTCGGTCGCGGCGACCTACTCTGCGCGGTCGACCAGCCCCCGGCCGCGGCCGAGGAGCTGACGGCGTCGGTGTGCTGGATGTCGCCGAAGACCCCGCTCACCCCGGGAACCCGGTTGCTGCTCAAGCACACCACTCGCGTGGTCAAGGCGATCGTCACCGAGGTCCGCGAACGGCTCGACGTCACCACCTTGGAGCGCGGCCCGGCCGATTCGCTGGGGCTCAACGACGTCGGCGAGATCACCGTGCGGCTCGCGCAACCGGTGTTCTGCGATCCCTACGAGCGCAACAGGTTCACCGGAGGAGCTGTGCTCATCGACGAGTCCGGCCACGCGACGGTCGGTGCCGTCCTGATCACCGACGCGCGCTGAAAGACCTGAACAGCACGACGAAGGAGTGACAATGGTCAAGATCATCGGAGCCGGTTTCGGCCGGACCGGAACCGCGTCGATGAAGGCGGCGCTGGAGCACCTCGGCTTCGCGCCGTGCTACCACATGTTCGAGGTCATCGCGCAACCCGAACGCGCGAAGGACTGGGACCGCGCTCTGGACGGGGAGGTCGACGACTGGGAGACCGTGCTCGGCGGTTTCGAGTCCACAGTGGACTGGCCGGGCTGCACGTTCTGGCGCGAGCTCATGGACTTCTACCCGGACGCGAAGGTGCTGCTCACCGTCCGCGACCCGGAGCGCTGGTACGACAGCGTTTTCAACACGATCTACCAGTTCGTGCAGGATCCCCCGGCCGACGACGACTTCAGCACCAGGATGCGGCCGACCGTGGAGCGGATGATCTGGAACGGCACCTTCGACGGCCGCTTCGACGACCGCGAGCACGCCATCAAGGTCTTCGAGGCCCACAACGCCGCCGTGCAGGAAGCCGTTCCGGCCGACCGGCTGCTGGTCTACGAGGTCGGCGAGGGCTGGGACCGGCTGTGCGAGTTCCTCGACGTCCCGGTCCCCGAGCAGGCGTTCCCGCACGTCAACGACTCCGGCTCGATTCGCGACCTCGTCGAGAAGACCCAACGCGAGGGCAAGTTCACCTCACCGTTCGAGTCCTGATCAAAACCGTTTGAGGATTTCTCTGCTTGGCGGTGCGGGTGGCGGAAACCCCCGAAGGGGAAAGCGCAGCGGCTTCGTGGTCTCCGTGCGCCACTCCTGATGTATTCCGCTTACCCAGGGGGTGGACATCGGCGTCGCGGCGTGCTCGCCACGAAGCCGCTCAGAACCCGCGGCGGTGCGAGTTGAGTCCCACATCTGAAGCAGTGGCTCCGCCGAATTTTTGAACAGTTTCGAGTCTCTCTCTTAGGAGATCCATGTCCGCCAACGAATTGGACCGCAGATCGGTGCTGCGGATGCTTGCCGCAGCGCCTCTGGTTCCTGCGGCGTTATCGGGCACGGCGCAGGCCGCGCCCCGGCCGTCCGCCGGTGTCCTGGGCGCCGATCTGGTCAGCCGTCCTGATCTGCACCCGCCGCTGATGGAGATCATCACCCCGGCCGCGGGTACCGAGCCGGGGCACGTGCTGCTCACGCCCACCGGTGCGAGCACGATGGACGTCAACGCGCCCGCCCCGCGCGCGCCCATCCAGCCGGGTTCGATGCTGATGGACGACACCGGGCAGGCCGTCTGGTTCGGCCCGGCGACCGAGGGCGTGAACTTCGACCTGAAGGTCCAGCAGTACCAGGGAAAACCGGTGCTGACGTTCTGGGAGGGCCAGGTCGTGGTGCCGCCCGGGTTCGGCCACGGCAAGTTCGTGGTCCTGGACGAGACCTACGCGCGCATCGCCGAGGTCGCCCCGGTCAACGGGCTGACCGGTGACCTGCACGAGTTCATCATCACCCCGCAGGGCACGGCCCTGCTCCTCGCCTACCGCGAGGTGCGTTCGGACACGACTTCCGTTGGCGGGCAGCCGAACTCGAAGGTCCTCGAGAACGTCGTGCAGGAGATCGACATCGCCTCCGGTGAGCTGGTCTTCGAGTGGAACAGCCTGGCGCACGTCGGCCTGGACGAGTCGTTCTACCCGGTCCCCAAGGACCCTGAGGAGTTCCACGACTACATCCACCTCAACGCGATCTGCGAGGACGGCGACGCGCTGCTGGTCTCGGCGCGCTGCACGCACGCCGTCTACCGCATCGACCGCCGCAGCGGCGACGTGAAGTGGCGGTTGTGCGGGCGCAAGAGCGATTTCGCGATGGGTGACGACGCGGCTTTCGCCTGGCAGCACGACGTCCGCCGGCACGCGGACGGCTCGATCAGCCTGTTCGACAACGCCGACGCGGCGGGGCGCGGCAAGTCGCGCGGCATGACGCTCAACGTCGACGAGTCGGCCAAGACGGCGACGCTGCTGCGCAGCGCGGAGAGCCCGGAGGGGCTGCTGGCGCCCAACCAGGGCAACGCCCAGATGCTGCCCAACGGTCACATGTTCGTGGGTTGGGGCGGCAAGCCGTACTTCAGCGAGTTCGGCCCGAACAACGAGGTGCTGTTCCACGGCCGCTTCGCGGAGTCGATGGGTTCCTACCGCGCCTACCGCTCCCAGTGGGTCGGCAAGCCCACCGACGCCCCGGCGGTCGCTGGGAAGCCGGGCGACGGAGTGACCAGCGTCTACGCCAGCTGGAACGGCGCCACGGAGGTGACCGGCTGGCGAGTCCTCGCGGGCCCGGACGAGCAGAACCTCGCCCCGGTCCTGGACGCTCCGAAGGCCGGCTTCGAAACCAAGATCGACTTCCAGGGCTCCCACGCCTTCGCCGCGGTGGAAGCCCTCGACGGAAGCGGAGCGGTGCTCGGCAGGTCGGCCGCCGTTCAGGTCGCCTGAGCGAAGGCGGTTCTGGTCCGAACTGACCGGGCAAAACGGACGCGCATAGCGGACGGTTCGGACCAAAACCGCCGGGTGGTGCCCCAGGAGATGACCGTGACCAGGATGAATCGAGAGGAGGGTTAGGATGCTTTAGACCCGAAGGAGTGCTGATCGTGACCAGGCGCGGACAGGACGCGAGTGGACGCGATGCGGCGGTTCCACAGGCCGACGACGACCGGGAGGTTCGCCGCCGGTGCCGGCGGGCGCTCGGCGTGACCACGCTCGGGTTGATGCTGGTGCTGGTCAACGCCACTTCGCTGAACCTGGCGCTGCCCGCGTTGTCGGCGTCCTTCCAGGTTCCCGCCGCCACCGCCGACTGGTTCCTGGTGGCGTTCATGCTCAGCAACACCGCGTCGATCCTGGTGTTCAGCCGCATCTCCGACATGCTGGGGCGGCGGACGATCTACCTCGCCGGTCTCGTGTGCTTCACCGTGATCAGCCTGCTGTGCGCGCTCGCGCCCAACGCCACCGTGCTCATCCTGCTGCGGGTGCTGCAGGGCATCGCGGCGGCCACCACCGTCACCAACACGACCGCGATCCTCACCGACGTCTTCCCGCCGGACCGCCTCGTGCGCGGCCTGAGCCTCAACATCACCGCCGCCTCGATCGCCCAGATGATCGGGCCCGCACTGGGCGGGTTGCTGGTGACCTTCGCCGACTGGCACGCCTTGTTCCTGGTCAACGTGCCCATCGGAATCCTGGCCGTGGTGCTGGGAGCGAGGCTGCTGCCGAAGATCCCGCGCGCACGCGGCCCGAGGGAGCGCTTCGACGTCGCCGGGGCGGTGCTCTCCAGCGCGGGCCTGGCGGTGCTGCTGTTCGGCATCAACCGCATCGGGCCGTGGGGAGCGACCGACCTCCGCGTACCGGCGGCGATCCTGCTGGGCATCGCGCTGCTGACGGCGTTCGTGCTGGTGGAGCTGCGGATCTCGGCTCCGCTGCTGGACTTCCAGCTGGTGCGCCGACCTGGACGCGGCCAGGCGTACGGGGCCGCGTTCTTCAACTCCTTCTGCCGCGCGGGAGTCGTGGTCCTGGTGGGCCTGCACCAGCAGATGGTCGAGCACCGCACGGCGCTGGAAGCAGGCTTCGTGGTGATGCCGCTGGCGCTGCTGATGATGCTGTGCGCGCCGCTGAGCGGACGGCTGTCGTCTCGCTGGTCGGCGCGAACCCTGTCCAGCCTCGGCGCGCTGCTGGTCGTGCTCGGCACCGCCGGACTGGCCGGTCAGCTGGCGACACCCGGTGCGCCGCTGGTGCTGATGGCGTTGTGGCTGGGGCTCATCGGAGGGGGAACGGGACTGTTCACCGCCCCCAACACCGGCTCGATCATGGCCGGTGTCAGCAGCGACCGCCGCGCGGTGGCCAACGGGATCCGCTCGATGCTGTTCAACAGCGCCCAGGCCGCCGGAACCGCTGTCGCGCTGCTGATCCTGACCACCTGGCTGGGCTCCTCCGGCGTGGCCTCCTACGCGGCGGACGCCGACGACCCGGCCGTGCGCACCGGTTTCGCGGTGGCCGTGGCCGCGACCGGCCTCGCCGCGCTGGCGGGATTCGTCCTGTCGCTGGCGCGCGGCGGCCCGTGGCGGGCGCGCTGATCACTCCAGGACGTGCGCGCCGATGTGCGGCAGGTCGTGGGCGAGCCGGTCGCGCTTGGCGGTGAGGTAGCCGACGTTGTGCTCGCTGGCCGGGGCGAGCAGCGGAACGCGACGAACGACGGCGATGCCGGAGGTCTCCAGCGCGCGGACCTTGTCCGGGTTGTTCGACAGCAGCCGGACCGAGCGCACCCCGAGCCGCCGGAACAGCCTCGCCGCCGGACCGTAGTCGCGGGTGTCGACGGGATAGCCGAGGGCGGTCGCCGAGTCCACGGTGTCCAGTCCCCGCGAGTCCTGCAGGACCTGGGTGCGCACCTTCGCCACCAGGCCGATCCCGCGCCCCTCCTGACCTCGCAGGTAGACCAGCACCCCAGAGCCCTCGTCGGCGATCCGGTCGAGGGCCAGGCGGAGCTGATCACCGCACTCGCAGCGCAGAGCGCCGAAGACGTCGCCGGTCAGGCATTCCGAGTGGACCCGCACCAGCACGTCCTCGCTCGCCGAACCGAGGACCAGCGCCAGGTGCTCGACCCCGTCGACCGGGTCGCGGAAGGCGATGCAGCGGAAGTTCGCGCGTCGCGTCGCCAACTGCGATTCGGCGACGTCCTCGTCACGGATGGTGTGCTCGCGCCTGGCGGCTCGCTCGTGCATCCGGCCCTCTCGTCACCTCGTCCAGCTGTGTTTACGCTCGGTCGAAGTCTCGACAGTAACCGGCAGACCACCGGAGGTCACCTTTGTTCACCGTCACGGTTCGTGACCACGTGATGATCGCCCACAGCTTCCGGGGCGAGGTCTTCGGACCCGCGCAACGCCTGCACGGCGCGACGTTCGTCGTGGACGCGACGTTCACCCGCGACGAGCTGGACGCCGACAACATCGTCGTCGACATCGGACGCGCCACCGAGCAGCTCGGCGAGGTGCTGGCCGGGCTGAACTACCGCAACCTCGACGAGGAACCGGAGTTCGCCGGGGTCAACACCTCGACGGAGTTCCTGGCGAAGGTCATCGCCGATCGCCTCGCCGACCGCGTCCACGAGGGAGCTCTCGGCGAATCCGCGCGCGGGCTCAGCGGACTGCGCGTCGCGCTGCACGAATCGCACGTGGCCTGGGCCGGTTACGAACGCGCGCTGTGAGGGTCCACTTCGTCGTCCCCGCCGACGACCGGCCCAGCGGTGGCAACGTCTACGACCGCCACGCCACCGAGGGCCTGGCGGCACTGGGCTTCGACGTGCGCGCGACCGCGCTCGCGGGGACCTGGCCGCAGCCCGACGACGACGCGCGCGACCGGTTGGCCGACGTGCTCGCAGCGGTGCCGGACGGGGGAGCGGTGCTTCTCGACGGGCTCGTGGCCTGCGGCGTTCCCGAGATCATCGGGTCCCGCGCCGACCGGCTGCGCACGGCGGTCCTGGTGCACCTGCCGCTGGCCGACGAGACCGGGCTGGACCCGGCAACCGCTGCGCGACTCGACACCGCCGAGCGCGCGACGCTGCGCGCGGCCGACCTCGTCATCGCCACGAGCCCGCAGGCCGCGCAGCGGATCGCCCGCCACCACGGTCTTCGCCGCGTCCGCACCGCGACTCCGGGCACCGAACCCGCAGCGCTCGCGCCCGGAACCGACGGGGTGTCGCGACTGCTGTGCGTCGGTTCGCTGACACCGCGCAAGGGCCACGACCTGCTGGTCGAAGCCCTCGCAGACCTCCCGCTGACCTGCGACTTCGTCGGCCCGGCCCGCGATCCCGATCGCGTGCGGCGGCTGATCGAGCACCACGCGGGGATCCGCTGGCGCGGCCCGCTGGCCGGCGCGGAGCTCGCCGACGCCTACGCCTCCGCCGACCTGCTCGTGCAGCCCTCCCTCGCCGAGACCTACGGCATGGCCGTCACCGAAGCCCTGGCACGCGGGATCCCGGTGATCGCCAGCGCCGTCCCGGACGCGCTCGGCGACGGCGGCCTGCTCCTGCCGCCCGGAAACACCGCGGCCCTCGCCGACGCCCTGCGGCGCTGGTCCGACGACCCGGACTTCCGGTCCCGGCTCCGCGAGTCGGCGCTGCGCCGCCGCGATCAGCTGCCGACCTGGGAGGCGACCGCGCGGCAGCTGGCCGCCGCGCTGACTAGCCTTGAAGCATGACCGCCGCCGGTTTCGCCCCGGAGTGGCTGGCACTCCGCGAACGCGCTGATGCCGAGGCCCGCGCAGCGGAACTGCTGGGACCTCTCCGCGAGTCGCTGCCGGCCTCCCGGCTGGTGATCCGCGACCTGGGGTGCGGCACCGGTTCGATGGGGCGGTGGCTGGCCGGGCGGCTCCACCGCCCGCAGCACTGGGTCCTGCACGACCGCGATCCGCGGCTCCTCGCGCTCGCCGAAGCAGCCTTGGCCACCGAGGACGTCACCGTCGAAACCCGACGAGCCGAGCTCGCCGGACTGCGCGCAACAGACCTGGCCGGAACATCGCTGGTCACCGCCTCCGCGCTGCTCGACGTGCTCACCGAGGGCGAGGTCCGCTCGCTGGCCGCCGCCTGCGTCGAAGCCCGCTGCCCAGCCCTGCTGACACTCACCGTGGTCGGGCGCGTCGATTTCGAGCCGCCGGAGCCGCTGGACGCGCGGTTCGAAGCGGCGTTCAACCAGCACCAACGCCGCCATCTGCTCGGGCCCGACGCGGTGCCCGCCGCCGTCGCGGCGTTCGAGGACCTCGGCGCGCGGGTGCTCACCCGCCCGAGCCCCTGGCGGCTCGGCCCCGGCCCGTTGGCCGAGGAGTGGCTGCGCGGCTGGGTCGGCGCGGCCTGCGAGCAGGAACCCGAACTGGCCGCGGCGGCACCCGACTACCTGCGGCGGCGATCCGGTGACCTGCGGGTCCTGGTCCACCACGCCGACCTGCTCGCGATTCCGGGGGAGCGCGCATGATCCGCCGGCTGTGGCCCTGGCTGCGCGTGCTCGTCGCGGCCGGGATCCTCGCGCTGCTGGCGTGGCGGTTGGGCACCGACGCCTTCCTCGACGGGCTGCGCGCCATCGACGTCACGACCGCGCTCGCGGCGCTGGCCATCGGGTTGGCCACCACGGTGTGCAGCGCGTGGCGGTGGTGCGTGGTCGCGCGCGGTCTCGGACTGCGGCTCTCGCTGCGCACCGCGGTCGCCGACTACTACCGCGCCCTGCTGCTCAACGCCCTGCTGCCCGCCGGGGTGCTGGGAGACGTGCACCGCGCGGTCAGCCACGGGCACCGCTCCGGAGACCTCGGCGGTGGTGTTCGCGCCGTCGTGCTCGAACGCTGCGCCGGGCAGATCGCTCTCATCACCGTCGCGGCCGTCGTGCTGCTGACCGGTCCGGCGCTGCCGTTCGCGCTCGCTCCGGGGCTGGTCGTCGCGGTGGTGGCGGCGGGCCTGAGCCTGCTCGTCCCGGCGGTGCGCCGCGCGGCCGTGACGTTCTGGCGCGACGCGCGTCGCGGGGTGCTGACCCGGCGGGCCCTGACACCGGTCGCGGTCTCCTCGGTCGCGACCGTCGCCGGGCACCTGGCGCTGTTCCTGGTCGCCGCGCGGGTCGCGGGCGCGGACGTCCCGGTCGCGACCCTGCTGCCGCTGCTGGTGCTCGCGCTGCTGGTGATGGCGCTGCCGATCAACGTCGGCGGCTGGGGACCGAGGGAAGCGTTCCTGGCGGTCGCCTTCGCCGCCACCGGGTGGGACCCGGCGCAGGGCCTGGCGACCTCGGTCGCCTACGGGGTGCTGGCGGTGATCGCCGCGCTGCCCGGCGTGTTCGTGCTGGTCGGCCGTTCAGCCGAGCGCCGCCAGGTGGTCGCCGAACGCCGCGACGAGACCGGCGAGCAGGTCTCGGCCCTTGCTC
The DNA here is from genome assembly GCF_040677225.1 of Saccharopolyspora sp. NPDC049357. NCBI lineage: Bacteria > Bacillati > Actinomycetota > Actinomycetes > Pseudonocardiales > Pseudonocardiaceae > Saccharopolyspora > Saccharopolyspora sp. NPDC049357. The sequence goes on from NZ_JBFAQJ010000005.1 coordinate 64,357, forward strand.
GCTGAGGCCAGCGACGGCCTGCCGATGACGCCCGACTCCGAGTAGTGCGGCATCCCGGTCGTGAGCAGGTGCCTGCGGTCGTCGGCGAGGTGATCGCCCGACTCGTAACCGGGACGGACCAGGTCGGGTTGGGCGTGCAGCAGGATCGAGGTCTCCACCTCGCCCGCGTGCATGTCGCTGCGCGCCGGTGTCTCGACGCCGGCGGCCGCCCTCACCTCGTCCCAGTCGCGCGCCGCCGGGAACAGCGCCATGTCCCCACCGGCCTCCTGGACGACGTTGGACAGCACGTAGTTCCCGCCGTGGCCGTTGATCAGCACCAGCTTCGGCACGCCCGAGCGCCGCAGCGACTCGAACACGTCGGTGACCACCAGGTGCAGCGTGCTCGCGGAGATGCTCACGGTTCCCGGCCAGGCGGCGTGCTCCTGCGAGCACGAGATCGTCACCGGCGACAGCAGCTGCACGGGGTGGGCGGCGGCGACCTCCCGGGCGATGGTGCAGGCGATGACGGTGTCGGTCACCAGCGGCAGGTGCGAGCCGTGCTGTTCGAGGCTGCCGATCGGCAGCACCGCGACATCGGCTCGCCGGTCGCGCACGTCGTCGGTCGTGTCACGGACGAGCATGACCCGCACGGTAGTCAACCCGGTGGCACAGCGCCGGAAGCTCACCCGAGAGCAGTTCGGGCAGGTCGTCGAAGGAGCTCACACCGGTGATCAGCGCGTCGAAGGACGGATCGGCGAGCAGGTCCAGCGCCAACGACATCCGCTCGGCGTGACCGCGGCGCGGATGCGCGACCACGCCCACCTGGCTGCTGCGGATCGTGAGCCGCCGGGAGTGGAAGAACTCGCCCAGCGGCAAGCCCACCTCCGCGTCCCCGTACCAGCTCAGCTCGACGACGCGACCCTCCTGTGCGAGCAGTTCCAGCGAGCGCACCAGGCCCCGCCGGTCGCCGCTGGCGTGCACGACGAGATCGCACTCCTCGCGGGCGTGTTCTGGGATGGCGAAGTCGACGCCGAGGGCGCGCGCGGTCGTCTCGCGGGCGGGGTCGACGTCGACCAGCTGCGCCCGCACGCCGGGGACGCGGGCGAGGATGGCGGCCACGGCGCACCCGACCATCCCGCCACCGACGACCGCGATCCGGTCACCAACCAGCGGGGCCGCGTCCCACGCGGCGTTGACGGCGGTCTCCACGGTCCCGGCGAGCACGGCCCGCTCGGGCGGGACCTGCGGGGGCACGACGGTGACCGCGTCGGCGGGCACCACGTAACGGGTCTGGTGCGGGTACAGGCAGAACACGGTGCGGCCTTCCAGCTCGACCGGCCCGCGTTCGACCACGCCGACGTTGAGGTAGCCGTACTTGACCGGCCACGGGAAATCGCCCTCCTGGAACGGCGCCCGCATCCGCTGGTGCTGGGACTCGGGGATTCGCCCGCGCAGCACGAGGCTTTCGGTGCCCCTGCTGATCGCCGAGTGCAGGGTGCGCACCTGCACCTGATCCGGCGAACGCTCCGGGAGCGCGGAGCGCCGGATCTCGCACTCGCCCTCCGCCGTGACCCACAATGCTCGCGTGGCCTCTGCCATGGACGACCTCCGAGAACCAGAGTGGCGATGATCGAACTCCACCGCAACACAGTCGAGCACCTGACGTGGGCGGCCGTCCAGGTGGGGGCGCTCGGCGCGGTCGCCGCGAGCACCGGTCTGGGACCGGCCGGTTGGGGTGCCGGGATCGGCTGCGCGGTCGTCACCCTGGTGCTGCTGCGCCGCTCGATGCGGCGGCACGACCGGACCTCGCTCGGCCCGGCCGACCGCATCACGCTCGTGCGGGCCGCGCTGACCGCGGTGATCGCCGCGCTGGTGGTCGACGGGGCGGGGCCGGCGATCATCGTCACCCTCGGCGTCCTCGCGCTGATCAGCGATTTCCTCGACGGCCGGTTGGCCAGGCGCACCGGCACGGCGTCGGTGTTCGGGGCGCGACTGGACATGGAGGTCGACGCGTTCCTCATCCTGGTGCTCAGCGCGCACGTCGCCGTGGCGTTCGGGGCGTGGGTGCTGTCGATCGGGCTGATGCGCTACCTGTTCGTGGCCGCGTCGTGGGTGCTGCCGCGGCTTCGCGGGGAGCTGCCGCCGAGCCCCGCCCGCAAGGCCGTGGCCGCGGTGCAGGGGATCGTGCTCGTCGCGGCGTCGTCGGGGATCGTCCCGCACGCGGGCGAGCTGGTCGCCTGCGCGCTGCTGGCCCTCGTGTGGTCTTTCGGACGAGACGTGCTGTGGCTCAGCCGTTCTCGGACGTGATCTTCGGGAAGTAGCGCAGCACGGCGACATCGCCGAGCCGGATCACGTCTTCGAGGTGGAAGCGGCGTGCCGGGCCGCCGGGAAAGCTGTCCGGGTTGAGGAATCGCGGCGCTCCGGCCTGTCCGATGAGCATCGGCGCGATCGCCATCCGGATCTCGTCCGCCAGGCCGGCTTTGAGGAACTCGGTGTGGATGCAGGTCCCGCCCTCGACCATGAGCTGCTCGACGCCCCGGTCGGCGAGGTCGTCGACGAGCGCGGCGAAGTCGATTTCCGCTCCCAGGGAAGCGATTTCGGCCAGTTCGCCCACGGAGTCGCGCGCCGCCCGCGCACCGTCGTCGGTGGTGTAGACGAGCTTGTCGCCGCCGCGCTGCCACAGGCGCGAGGCGGGGTCGAGGTCGCCGCTGCCGGACACGACGACCTTCAGCGGGTGCTCCGGCAGGCCGCGCGCGGTCCGTTCGGCGCACCGGCGGGGGCTGCGGACGAGCAGTCGCGGGTCGTCCCGGCGCACCGTGCCCGCGCCCAACAGGATCGCGTCGGACTCGGCGCGCACCTGGTCGACGTGGTCGAAGTCGGTCGCGTTGGACAGCGGGAACCGCTGCGGGTCGACGTCGTCGATGTAGCCGTCCGCGCTGACGGCGACGCTGAGCAGAACGTACGGGCGCGACACGTCCGCCACGGTACCCAGTCGTGATCGGACTCGACTCCCTTAAACAAAGTGTTGACAAGAGCCGGTGATGGCCGCCACTATTCTGTGGAACGGAAACAAAGATCCACGATACGGAAATAGGACGGTCGCGATGAGTCACGCACTGCCCTACGAGGTCAACTGCTCGATCCTGCTCACCGACCTGCCGCTGCTGGAGCGACCGGCCGCCGCGAAGGAAGCCGGCTTCGACGCCGTCGAGTTCTGGTGGCCGTTCGACACCGCGGTGCCCGCGCAGCGCGACGTCGACGCCTTCGTCCGCGCCGTCGAGGACGCGGGAGTGCGGCTGGTCGGGCTCAACTTCTTCGCCGGGAACATGCCCGGCGGCGACCGCGGGCTCGTCTCGTGGCCGGCGCGCAGCCAGGAGTTCCGCGACAACGTCGACGTCACGGTCGAGATCGGCGAACGCCTGGGCTGCACCGCCTTCAACGCCCTCTACGGCAACCGCGTCGACGACGCCTCCACCGAGGAGCAGGACGGCCTGGCCGTGGAGAACCTCGCGCTCGCCGCGAAGTCCGCCGCCCGCATCGGCGGAACGGTGCTGGTCGAGCCGGTCAGCGGCCCGCAGCCCTACCCGCTGCGCACCGCCGCCGACGCGCTCGCGGTCATCGACCGGGTACGGGACACCGCCGGGGTGACCAACCTCGGGCTGCTCGCCGACCTCTACCACCTGGCGGTCAACGGCGACGACGTGGACCAGGTCATCGCCGACCACGTCGACCGCATCGCGCACGTGCAGATCGCCGACCACCCGGGCCGCAACGAACCCGGCACGGGATCGCTGCCGCTGCAGCAGCAGCTCGCCGCGCTCGAACGCGGCGGCTACCGCGGCTGGGTCGGCCTGGAGTACAAGGCGAGCGGCCAGGCGGGCCCCTTCGACTGGCTCCCGCGCGAACGCCGCAGCTGAACCAAGAGATCCGAGGAGGAAGCAAGCATGAGCTCGATCGCGTTCATCGGCCTGGGAGTCATGGGCAGCCCCATGGCCGTGCACCTCGCCAACGCCGGCCACGACGTGACCGGTTACAACCTCACGCCCGACAAGTACGGCCCGCTCAAGGAGGCCGGCGGGAGCGCGGCCGGCTCGATCGCCGAGGCCGTCGCGGGCGCCGAGATCGTCTGCGTGATGGTCCCCGACAGCCCCGACGTGCGCGACGTGCTCACCGGTGAGAGCGGGGTCTTCGCCAACGCCAAGCCCGACGCGCTGATCATCGACTTCTCCAGCATCCGCCCAGACGTCACCATCGAGCTCGCCGGCACGGCCGCCGAGAAGGGGTTCCGGCTGCTCGACGCCCCGGTCTCCGGCGGTGAGGCCGGTGCGAAGAACGCGGCGCTGTCCATCATGGTCGGTGGCTCCGAGGAGGACTTCGCCGCCGCGGCGGAGGTCTTCGACCACGTCGGCAAGACCGTCGTGCACGTCGGGCCGAGCGGTGCCGGTCAGACCGTCAAGGCCGCCAACCAGCTCATCGTGGCCTCGAACATCCAGGCGCTGGCGGAAGCCGTGGTGTTCGTCGAGTCCTACGGCGTGGACACCGAAGCCGCGCTGGAAGTCCTCGGCGGCGGGCTCGCCGGGTCGGCGGTGCTGGAGCAGAAGCGGCGGAACATGCTCGACCGCAGCTTCGCCCCCGGTTTCCGCATCGACCTCCACCACAAGGACCTGGGCATCGTCACCGCCGCCGCCCGCGAATCCGGTGCCGTCGTGCCGCTGGGCTCGCTGCTCGCGCAGCTGATGGCCTCCGCTCGCGCCAACGGTGACGGCGGGCTCGACCACTCCGCGCTGCTGCGCGGCGTCGAACGACTCTCCGGTCTCAGCGACACCTGACCACCAGCCGAAACGAGGACGAACATGACGCGCATGCGCACCGTCGACGCCGCCGCCCTCATCCTGGAGAAGGAGGGCGCCACGCAGACCTTCGGGCTGCCCGGCGCCGCGATCAACCCGTTCTACAGCGCCATGAAGAAGCACGGCGGCATCCGCCACGTGCTCGCCCGCCACGTCGAGGCCGCCTCGCACATGGCCGAGGGCTACACGCGGACCGAAGCGGGCAACATCGGCGTCTGCGTCGGCACCTCGGGGCCGGCGGGCACCGACATGATCACCGGGCTGTACTCCGCTTCGGCCGACTCGATCCCGATCCTGGCCATCACCGGCCAGGCGCCGGTCGCCAAGCTGCACAAGGAGGACTTCCAGGCGGTCGACATCCAGGCGGTGGCCCAGCCCGTCACCAAGTGGGCGGTGACCGTGCTGGAACCGGCCCAGGTCCCTGGCGCGTTCCAGAAGGCCTTCCAGCTGATGCGGTCGGGCAGGCCCGGTCCCGTGCTCCTCGACCTCCCGCTGGACGTGCAGCTTGCGGAGATCGAGTTCGACATCGACACCTACGAGCCGCTGCCGGTCGCCACACCGGCAGCGACCCGCGCGCAGGTCGAGCACGCGCTGGAGATGCTCAACTCCGCGGAGCGGCCGCTGATCGTCGCCGGTGGCGGCGTCATCAACGCCGACGCCTCGGACCTGCTGGTGGAGTTCGCCGAGACGCTGGGCGTTCCGGTCGTGCCCACGCTGATGGGCTGGGGCACCATCCCCGACGACCACCCGCTGGCGGCCGGCATGGTCGGCCTGCAGACCGCGCACCGCTACGGCAACGCGACGATGCTCGCGTCGGACTTCGTGCTCGGCATCGGCAACCGCTGGGCCAACCGGCACACCGGAGGTCTCGACACCTACCGCAAGGGCCGGACCTTCGTCCACGTCGACGTCGAACCCACCCAGATCGGACGGGTCTTCGCGCCGGACTACGGCATCGTGTCCGACGCCCGCGCCGCGCTGGAGGTCTTCGTCGAGGTCGCGCGCGAATGGCGGCAGCAGGGCAGGCTCGCCGATCGCGGCGAGTGGAGCCGGGAGTGCCAGGACCGCAAGGCGGAGCTGCTGCGCAAGACCGACTTCGACGTCGCACCGATCAAACCGCAGCGGGTGTACCAGGAGATGAACCGCGCGTTCGGACCCGACACCCGCTACGTCTCCACGATCGGGCTCTCGCAGATCCAGGCCGCGCAGATGCTGCACGTCTACCGGCCGCGCCACTGGATCAACGCGGGTCAGGCCGGTCCGCTGGGCTGGACGGTGCCCGCCGCCATCGGCGTGGCCACCGCCGACCCGGAGTCCACAGTGGTCGCGGTCTCGGGCGACTACGACTTCCAGTTCCTGGTGGAGGAGCTCGCGGTCGGCGCGCAGTTCAGCATCCCGTTCGTGCACGTGCTGATCAACAACGCCTACCTCGGGCTGATCCGGCAGGCGCAGCGCGGGTTCGACATGGACTACTGCGTGCAGCTGTCCTTCGACAACATCAACGCGCCGGAACTCGCGGGCTACGGCGTCGACCACGTCAAGGTCGTCGAAGGGCTCGGCTGCAAGGCGCTGCGGGTTTTTGAGTCCGAGGGCATCTTCGACGCGTTGGAGCAGGCCAAGAAGCTCGTCGCCGAACACCGGGTCCCGGTGGTGGTGGAGGTCGTGGTCGAGCGGGTCACCAACGTGTCGATGGGCACCGAGATCGACGCGGTCAACGAGTTCGAGGCGCTGGCCGAGTCCGGCGCCGACGCTCCGACCGCGGTGGCGGGCCGGTCGTGAGACTGGTCAGGGTGGGCGAACCCGGTGCCGAGCGGCCGGGGGTGTTGGACGCTGCGGGCCTGGTCCGCGACGTGTCCGGGTTCGCCCACGACATCGACGGGGACCTGCTGGCCGATCCCGAACGCCTCGCGGCCATCGACGCGGGTCGTGAGGCGCTTCCGGAGCTGTCCGCGACGCGCTTCGGTCCGCCGATCGCGCCACCGGGCAAGGTCGTGGGCATCGGCTTGAACTACCGGTGCCACGCCGCGGCCGCGGGAGCCGAACCCCCGGCGGAGCCGATCGTGTTCCTCAAACCCAGCAGCGGGATCACCGGCCCGAACGACGAGATCGTGCTGCCGCCCGGCAGCACGCACACCGACTGGGAGGTGGAGCTGGGAGTCGTGATCGGCACCCGGCTGCGCTCCTGCCCGGACCCGGCGGAGGCGCTGCGCTCGGTGGCCGGCTACGTCGCGGCCAACGACGTCACCGAGCGGGCGCAGCTCCAGAGCGGGCCGACGTGGGTGCGCGGCAAGTGCCACGACACCTTCAGCCCGCTGGGCCCGTGGCTGGTCACCGCCGACGAGATCCCCGATCCGCAAGCACTGCGCCTGGACCTGCTGGTGAACGGGACCCACCGCCAGCGGGGCCGCACGGCTGACATGGTCTTCGGTGTCGCTGAGCTGTTGTCGCACCTCAGCGGCCTGATGACGCTGCAGCCGGGGGATCTGGTGCTCACCGGAACCCCGGCCGGAGTCGCGGCTCTGCACCCGGAGCCGCGCCCGTACCTCCGTCCTCGCGACGTGGTCGACATCGAGGTCCAGCACCTCGGGCGCCAGCGCACCACGGTGCGGGGATAGGGGCCCGAGGCGGGAGGCCAGCGCACTGCCGGGCGCAATCCTCCCGCCTCGGGAGCACCCACCACCTCAACCGGATTCCGCCGCGTCCAACGCCGTGCGAACGCCGAACTCCCCGAACTCCCCGAACTCAGGAGTGTTCCGCTTCGGTTGCGTGACCTGGGAGCGTGATGGTGTCGGCGCGGACCGTGTTTTCAGGGTCGATCTCCATCGCTCGGCCAGGTGATCAACGAAGCTCCAACGGGTGATCAAGTGGATGGTTCGCTGGGTGTTTTGCTTCCTTTTTCCGCATCGTCGCAGGTCAGGCGAAATGTCCTTGTGCCCGGTGCTGATCCGCTCGTGTGGCGGTACTGCTGGGACGGGGCTAGCGTTCGCTCCGCATTTGATCTCAGACCGTTCGTGGAAACGTGACCGGGTTTCGGGCGTGTCCACTGGAGAAAGTGGGGTAGCGGTGCGCACTTTCCGTGAAACCGCCTACTGGACAGCGGTTCTCGCCCTGGGCGCCGGAATGCTGATCGGGACGCCCGCGTCCGCCGACAGCACCGACAACGACGGCGTCAACCTCGGTAACGACAACAACCTCAGCGTGCTGCCGGTTCAGCTGTGCGGCAACAACGTCGCGGTGCTGGGCGCGGTGGCGCCGATCGCTTCGCCGCAGAACGTCGAGTGCGTCAACGCACCGATCGTCGACCACCCGGAGAAGCCGGACACCGAAGAGCCGCCGACCGACGAACCGCCGTCGCACGAGCCGCCCGGGCACCAGCCTCCGGGACATGAGCCTCCTGGGCACGAGCCGCCGGGACACCAGCCCCCGTCGCACGAGCCGCCGGCGCACCAGCCGCCGTCGCACTCCGACGAGGTCGAGGACGCCGAAGAGCTGCCCACGGCCCCGGCGCCCGAGGCGACCGAAGGCCACGTGGCCGTCACCGGCTGATCTTCTCCACGACGCCGGTCGGTCCGCGGAATCCGCGGACCGACCGGCGTTCGCGTGTGCGCCCGCGGTTCGGTCCGGCCCCGCCGAGCTTCGGTACGGTGGTCGGGAGAGATCGTCAACGAGGGGCGGGGCATGGGTCTGTTCGGCGGAATGATGGGAAACGCCTCGGGGATCGACCCCCGGGCGGCGGCGAAGGAGTTCGGGCGGCTGCTGGCGCAGGACGAGCAGATCCACGCCGCCTACCAGCTGATCCGCGACTCGCTGATCTTCACCGATCGGCGCCTGATCCTCGTCGACAAGCAAGGCGTGACCGGACGGAAGACCGAGTACCACTCGATCCCGTACCGCAGCATCACCCACTTCTCCGTCGAGACCGCAGGCACTTTCGACCTCGACGCCGAGCTCAAGATCTGGATCTCCAGCACCGCTGAGCCGGTGTCGCAGCAGTTCGGCAAGGGCGTCGACGTCTACGAGGTGCAGGCCCTGCTGAGCACTTTCGTCGCGCGCTGATCCACCGGGGTCGTCCGCCGACCTTCTGGACAAACCTAGAACGTGTTACAGTCTGCGCTTGATCCTGCTTTGCAGGTGCGCAGCTCTCGGGTGTAACGAGTTCTAACGGCGGGTGGGTTCATGGGCGTGGACATCCCTGATCCGGTGTCGGTCGAGTCGGTTGACACCTTCTCCGACGAAGTCGACGTCCTCGTGGTCGGCGCCGGCATGGCCGGTGTGAGCGCGGCGCTCGAAGCCCGCGAATCGGGGGCGAGGGTCCTGGTCATCGACGCCGGAGGGCGGCTGACCTGCACCAGTGCGATGGCCGGTGGGCACTTCTACCTCGGGGGTGGCACCGAGGTCCAGCGCGCGACCGGGTGGGACGACTCCGCCGAGGCGATGGCGGACTACCTGGCCCTGATGTCGCCCGAGTGCGATCCGGCCAAGATCCGCGCCTACGCCGAGGGCAGCGTGGAGCACTTCCGGTGGCTGGAGTCGCTCGGGTTCGAGTTCGAGCGCGAGTTCTACCCGGGCAAGGCGGTCGTGCAGCCGGGCACCGAGGGGTTGAGCTTCACCGGGAACGAGAAGTGCCTCGACGTCGAGGCGGTGGTGAAGGCGGCACCGCGCGGGCACAAGGTTCCGGTGCCGGGCGACACCGGAGGTGCCGCCTTGGTCGTCGGTCTGGCCTTGGACGCGCTCGATTCCCGGGGCGTCGAGGTGCGCTGGGAGACCGGCGCGACGGCGCTGATCGTCGACGGCACCGACATCGTCGGCGCCACCTGGAAGAACCTCGACGGCGGCGTCGGTGCGATCAAGGCCGGTTCGGTCATCATCGCGGCCGGTGGCTTCGTGCTCAACCGCGAGATGCTCGAGGCCCACGCGCCCGACCTGCTGGCCGTCGAGAGCAACGGCATGGCGCTGGGCAACCCGCACGACGACGGCTTCGGGATCCGCATGGGCCAATCCGTGGGCGGCGTCGCCGACCACCTGGACAAGGTCTTCGTGACCGGTCCATTCTACCCGCCGGGCGAAGCGCTGCGCGGCATCGTGGTCAACAAGCTCGGCAAGCGCTTCGTCAACGAGGACTCCTACCACTCCCGCACTTCCGCCCACGTCTTCGAACAGCCCGGACGGGTCGCGTACCTGATCCTCGACTCGGCCACCATGGTCGAACCCGCTTACCGGTTCCAGCCGCTGATCGACGGCTGGGACACCATCGAGGAGATGGAGCAGGGGCTCGGCATTCCCGCGGGTGCGCTGGCCGAGTCCATGGCGGCCTACGACGAGGCCGCCGCGCGCGGCGAGGACCCCGAGTTCCACAAGGCGCCCGAGCACCTGGTTCCGCTGAACCGAGGCCCGTGGGGGGCCTACGACCTCACGCCCGGGAAGTGCTTCTACGCCGGCTTCTCCTGCGGAGGTCTGCGGGTCACGGTCGACGGCGAACTGCTCCGCGAGGACGGTTCGGTCGTGCGCGGCGTCTTCGCGGCGGGGGCCTGCGCGTCCAACATCGCCATCGACGGCAAGGGCTACGCCTCCGGCGTCCAGCTCGGTGAGGCCTCCTACTTCGGCCGTCGTGCCGGCCGCAGCGCCACCTCCGCGGCCGCGCGGGGCTGAAGGCGTCGACCGCCGATTCCACGCTAAGGAGTGAGCGTTCGGCGCGGTATTGTGCGTCCTGAATTCGTTTCCCCTAACGTCGGTCGTGACTGATCGAAATCGATTCTTGAGTTATTTTCGCGAACTGCGTTCCGGTTTGCCGGGTGGGAACGCCCGGCTGCGGGTGTCGCGGTCCGGGAGGTGTGGCGCGGAGGGGCTCGGACAGGCGAAAGATCGTCCGTCGAAACGGGTTCGGACGATCTTGCGCACCGCTCGGACGTGAGAGCGATTCGCGGGAAAAGCCGGAGCGCGAGTTCGGCCGGTGCTCGCGGATTGTTTTTCACATTCTTCGCGCCGGCTTGGTCGAGCCTTTCGGTTGATCGATCTTCGAACAGATCATTTCCGATTTCCCAACCAGGCGCGAGTGCGATTATGGATCTTTCTGTGGTTATTCCGTGCTTCAACGAGGAGCGCGGTTTGGAGGAGCTCCGCGATGAGCTCAACGCGGTGCTGCCCGCGCTCGTGGACCGGTACGAGGTCGTGCTCGTCGATGACGGCAGCACCGACCGGACTCTCGAGGAGGCCCGCCGGCTGAGCGGCTTGGACCCGCGCTACCGGTACCTGTCGCTGAGCCGCAACTTCGGCAAGGAAGCGGCCATGCTCGCCGGGATTCGCGAGGCGACCGGCGACCGCGTCCTGCTCATGGACGCCGATCTGCAGCACCCGGTGTGGCTGATCGCGGACATGCTCAAGCTGCTCGATTCCGGCAACGACCAGGTCGTCGCACGCCGCGACCGGCACGGGGAACCGCTGGTCAGATCGCTGCTGTCGAAGCTGTACTACATCGGGGTGAACAGGCTCGCGGACGTCCCGCTCGAAGACGGGGTGGGCGACTTCCGGGTGCTCTCCCGCCGGGCGGCCGACGCGATGCTGGCCATGCCCGAGAGCAACCGGTTCTCCAAGGGCCTGTTCGCCTGGCTGGGTTTCCAGACCGCGACCGTGCCGTACCGCAACGTCACCCGCAAGTACGACCGGTCCTGCTTCAGCTTCGGCAAGCTCGTCAACTACGGGATCGACGGCGTGGTCTCGTTCAACAGCAAACCGCTCCGCGCGGCGGTGTACGTCGGCGGGGCGGTCACGCTGCTGGCCTTCGTGTACGCCATCTACGTGATCGTCCGCGCGTTGGCCGGTTACCCCGGTGTTCCGGGGTACGCGACGCTGATGGTGGGGATCACCGGGTTCGGCGGGATGCAGCTGCTGCTGCTGGGCGTGATCGGCGAGTACGTCGGCCGCATCTACCTCGAGTCGAAGAAGCGGCCGCCGTACTTCATCAAGGAGTCAGGCGGACCGGTTGCGCGACCTGCGCTGGAAGGCGGGCACAGCGCCCCGCGGGTGATCACGCCCCGCCGCCCCTCCGACAGCTCGCTGGTCTCCGAACCCGGGGCGGGCAGCGGAGGGCAGCAGTGCGCGCACTGAACGAAAGCGGCAAGTTCGCGCGCTTCGTGGTGGTGGGGGCTGTGAACACGGTCGTGCACTACCTGGTCTACCTCGCGACGTGGCTGCTCGTGGGATACCTGGTCGCCCACGTCATCGCCACGATCGCGGCGATGTCGGTGTCCTACGCGCTCAACTGCCGGTTCACCTTCCGCGTCCGGCCGCGGCTGCGGACGTTCCTGCTGTACCCGGCGTCGAACTGCGTCAACCTCGGCCTCAGCGCCGGGGCGATGTTTCTGCTGGTCGAGTTGGTCGGCGTCCACCCGCTGCTGGCCACCGTGCTCGGCGGTCTGGTGGCCACCCCGGCCACGTACCTCGTGAGCCGCCTGATCCTGACCTCCCGGAAGCGCCCGCTCCGCCCGGGCCCCGGTGAGTCGTTGCCGATGGGGAGGATGTCGTGACACGAGTTCTCGTGGCCGCGCCGGGCGAGAACGCGGAACTCCGCGAGCCCGACGTGGCTCGCAGCGCCGGCCGGGTGTCGGCGCCGTTGATCACCTGCCTGCTCGTGGCCGTCCTGGCGCAGCTGCCGGTCCTGCGTCCGGGCTGGTTCTACTACGCCGACGACTCGGCCACCCAGGTCCTGCCCATGTGGTACCACCTGGGGCAGCAGGTTCGGAACGGGATCTGGCCGCCGGTGCTGGACCCGGACCTGCTGATGGGCGGGAACGTCGCCGCCGAGACGTTGTTCGGCGTCTGGAGCCCGTTCAACGCCCTCGTGTGGGTGGGGGTCTCGCTCGCCGGGGACGTGGGGATCGCCGGCATCGTCGTGCGGACCTTCGCGCTCGTGGCGGTCGCGCTGGGCTGCTACCTGCTGTGCCGCGAGTACGGGGCCGCCCGCTGGTCGGCCAGCGCGCTCGCCACCGCGTTGCCGCTGACCGGGTCCCTGCTGCACTTCGACGCCGCGAAGTGGCCCGCCGCGCTGCTGGCGTTCGTGTGGGTTCCGCTCGTCTGGCTGGCCGCGCGCCGCATGGTTCGCGGTCGCACCAACGCCTTCTGGGTCTTCGTCCTCGGCGCGCTCGCGGTGACGGCGGGAAACCCCTACGCCCTGCTCGGCGTGTGCGTGGTCCTCGCGGCGTTGCTGGTCGAGGCCGGGTTGCAACGGCGGTGGGCGGGTGTCAGCCGGCTCGTGCTGGTGTCGGCCGCGATCGGGGCGGTCGTACCGCTGGTGTACCTGCCGCTGGTGCGCACCGCGCACACGACCTGGCGCACCACCTCGGGCGGCGTCCACGACAGCGGAGCGCTCGCGCCGCACCTGGACGACCTGCTCAACCTCAGCATGCCGACCTACGTCCCCGCCATTCCCGGTGTGGGCGTGCCCGCGGTGTACTTCTGCTGGTTCGCGGTCCCGCTGGCGTTCTGGTGCGACTGGTCGGTGGTGCGCCGCCGTTGGCGCGAGCTCGCCGGACCCCTGACGATCGCGGTCGTGTACCTGCTGGTCGCCCTCGGGCCGTCCGAGGTGTGGATGTTCCGCTGGCCGCTGCGGGTGGTGCACTACGGCTACCTCGCCCTCGCGGTGGTGCTGGCGGTGGTGCTGGCCGCTGGGCTGCGGCTGGATCGCCCGCGTGCTCGCGGGGCTGCCACGGTCGCTTTCCTGCTGCTGGCGGTGCATTTCAGCGCCGTGCGCTCTCCGGGGTCGGTGGCGCTGGGCCGTGCGGTGCTCATCGCTGCCCTGATCGGGCTGCTGATCGCCGCGGCGCTGGCGGTCTACCGCGCCCGCGGGACCGGACCGCTGGTCGTGGTGCTGCAGGTGGGCACTGCGCTCACCTTCTGCGCGCAGTGCCTGTGGTTCATCGGTGGTGGCGCCGACCTGCAGTACTACTTCCCGAGCTCACCGAAGCAGATGCGGGAGAACTACGCCGAGCGGTACGAGGGGCGGGTGCTGCAGATCGCCGACACCGCGCTCAACGACCGGGTACCGGGCGACGGGTCGCGGGAGATGTGGCGCGACATGGTCATGGGCAACGCCTTCCTCCTGTCCGATGTGGACAGCGTCGGGTCGTACACCGGAATCGGTTTCCGCGCGTTCACCGATGTGCTGTGCCTGGGCTACGACGGATCGTCGTGCCCGGCGGCCTACGACGCGCTGTGGCGTCCTCCGGCCGGCGCGGACGTCCGGCTCGCGGACCTGCTCCTGCTGGACACGGTCGCCGTCCAGCACGAGATCGTCCCGCGACCGGTGGTGCCGGAGGGCTGGCACCTCGCCGAGCGGAACCCCCGGATCAGCGTCATGCGGCGGGATGAACCGGCCTCGGCGGGAACGGGACACCTCAGCTGGGCCTCGCCGCACCTGCGCGTGGTCTCCGACGTCTCCGACGGGCCGGGTACCGAAGGCGTCGACGTCCGCCGAACAGGGGGAGGTGCCGGGCGGTTGGTCTTCGCGAGGATCGCCTGGCCCGGTTACACCGCGAAGTGGAACGGCTCCGAGATCCCCGCTCACGCCGGACCCGCCGGCCTGCTGGAGGTCGCGCTGCCGGAAGAGCGACCCGGGCCGGGCCGGTTGGAGCTCGTCTGGACGCCACCGGGCATGCGCCTGGGGTTGGCGGCCGCGGCGGGTGGCGCGGTGCTCGCCGCGGGAGTCGGGATCCAGCAGGCCGTGGGACGTCGCCGGGAACCCGCGGGAGCGCCTCGATGAGCAGGAGGATCGCGTTCGGCCTCGCGGTCTCGCTCGTGCTCGTGGCCTCCTGCGAGGCGCCACCGCAACGCGGTGCGGTGGCGCCCGAGCCGCCGCCCCCGCAGGCGCACTTCGCGCAGGTGACCGCGCACCCCGACGACGATCTGCTGTTCATGAACCCGGACCTGGCGGAGGGGCTGCGCAGCGGAAACCCCACGACCGGCATCTACCTCACCGCGGGCGAGGCGGCCGTACCGGACCAGGCCGGCTACGGCGCGGCGAGGCAGGAGGGCACTCGGGCCGCCTACGCGCAGATGGCCCGCAAGCCCAACGAGTGGCTGCGCGGCACGATGCCGGTGGGGAACGGGCGCCTGGCCGAGGTCGACGCGCTGCGCGCGGATCCCGATGTCAAGCTGGTGTTCCTGAACCTGCCGGAAGACGCCAACCCGCAGCAGGGGCCGCACGCGTTGTCCAGGCTGCGGCGCGACCCGGCGCTCACCGTCACCACGACCGTCCCGGCGGGTGCGGCGGTGCAGCACCCGCAGCCGTTCGATCGGCGTGCGGTGGTCGAGTCCATGACCGCGCTGTTCGACGCCTTCCAGCCCACCGTGGTGCGCCTGCAGGACGACCATCCCGACGGGCGCTACCAGGCCAACTGGGTCGGGGTGAACAACCACCCGGACCACGTGGCGGGCGCGGCGCTGGCCAAGGAGGCGCTCGCCGCGCACCGGCCGCGCGCCCTCTCACCGGTGGTGGTGACCTACCGCGACTACAACGTCGCCGACACCCCCTCGGGTCTGTCCGATGAGGACAAGGGCACGACTCGCGAGGCCTTCGCCGCGTACGTGCCTCACGACGTGTTCGCCCATGGCGCCATCTACCGGAGCTGGAGCGACAACAGCGCCTACCGGTGGCCGCGCCGAGGGCGCTGGGCCGCCCGAAGCGAAGGTGGTGCGGTGCAGGCGTTCTCGGTGCGAGCGCACGGCCTCGTGCGATGGACGCGCACTCCGCAGGGGGTCTGGAGCGGCCCGGAGCCGATGCCGCACCCGGAACCGCTCCGTCCGCAGGTCTCGTTGCTGGGCGAGGATCGGGGGCAGCCGGTGTTGGTGGCCCAGAGCGAGGACGGTGCGCGAATCCTGATCCTGCGGTCGGACAGGTCGGGCAACTGGCCCCGGCGTTGGGAAGTGGTGGACGCCCCCGGCGCGGTCGACCCGGCTCAGAACGGTCCGCCCGCCGCGGCCGTGGACGCCGATGGCCGCATCGTGCTGGCGGTGAAGAACGCCGCCGGTGCGGTCAGCATCCGCCGGGAGCTCTCGCCGGCGAGCCTGCGGTGGGAACCGTGGACCGATCTCGGTGGTGCCGACGTCCAGGACGGCGTCTCGATCGTCCCCGACGGCGGTGTGCAGCACGTGTTCGCCGCCACGCGCGGCCAGGTGCTGCACTGGCGGCTTCCGCGGGCCGGAGCAGCGGGTGCCGAGGTGGTGCCGATCGGTCCGGCCCGGCCCGCGGGCGCGCTGGCCGAGCGCGACCGCGACGGCTTGATCCGGCTGCTGGTGCGCACGGATCGGAACGGTGAGCTGGTCGAGCGGACGCTCACCCCGCACGGCTGGCGGGACGCCCCGGCGACGTCGCCCGGACCGGGTGGGATCGGTGATCCGGTCGCGGCCGGGCCGGGTCCGCGCGGCTTCGCGGACCTCGTCCGGGTGGCTCGCGACGGTGGGGGACACGTCCACGTCGCGGATCGGGCCGGAGCCGGGTGGACCGATGTGGGCGGAGCGGTCACCGATCACCCGGCCGTGGTCGTCGAGCACAACGGCGCCATCACGCTCATCGGCATAGGATTCGACGGCGGGCTGGTGGTCAACACCGGTGCGCAGGGCTCGGGCGGTCTCCGGTTCGCGGGCTGGCGTCCTGCCGTGGTCCAGCCCGCGGCTTCGGTCGCGGCGGCGGACTGACCGGCGAACCGGACCGACCAGGAGCACCCGGCGAATCCGGGCGTCGGATACTACCGGGATGGATGTCCACACGAGGATCGTCGACGCGGCGATCCAGCGGATGGCGACCGCGGGCTACGAGGGTCTTTCGATCAGCTCGGTCGCCCGGCTCTCCGGCCTGTCCCGCCCGACGATCTACGCGCACTTCGGGACCCTGGACCAGCTCGTCGCCGAGGCGCTGGAAGCCGCTGCCGTCCAGGTGATCTCACGGGTGATAGAGCGGGCGCGCGAGGAGGCGTCGTCGGCCGCCGACTACGTCGTGGAGGTCATGGTCGCGGCGCGCTCGGAGTTCCGCAGCAGTCCCGCGCTGGCGCCGATCGCCTTCCCGCAGCGCGGCACGATCCTCTTCGACGGTGACGCGGTCGGTCCTGGGGCGTTGGAGCTGTCGCGCTCGTTCCTGCTGCCGCTGCTGGAGTTCCAGCCGGAGTTGGAGGAGGAGCTGGAGGAGATCGCCGAGACCTGCCTGCGATGGCTGGTCTCGCTCGTGCAGTTCGAGAGCGAGCGATCGCGGTCGGACTCCAAGCTGCGCGCCTACCTGCACCGGCGTCTCGTTCCCGGGTTGGGCGTCACTTCCTGACCTTTACATCGTTGACAACAGTTGTAAGGCTGCGTCAACGACAGAAAGGGCCGGTGTGCGCGTTCCAACCTCCCGCCGCCGCTTCATGGGCATGGCCGCCCTCGGTTCCGCCTCAGCGCTCGGGCTGACCACCATCTCGACAAGACACTCCGCCCAGGCCGCCGAGCACTCCCCGGCGGTGGTCATCGGAACCGGATACGGCGCCGCGGTCACCGCGCTGCGACTGGGCGCGGCGGGCGTGCCCACCGTGATGCTGGAGATGGGCCGGTTGTGGAACACCCCGGCCGAGGACGGCAAGATCTTCTCCGACATGCTGGCCCCCGACCGCCGGGCGATGTGGTTCAAGAACCGCACCGAAGCGCCGCTCGCCTCGTTCCTGTGGCTGGACATCGCCAACCGCGACATCGAGCCCTACGCGGGCGTCCTCGACCGCGTCAACCACGGCGACATGTCGGTCTACGTCGGGCGCGGCGTCGGCGGCGGCTCGCTGGTCAACGGCGCGATGGCGGTGACCCCGAAGCGCTGGTACTTCGAGGAGATCCTGCCCGAGGTCGACGCCGATGAGATGTACGGCAGGTACTTCCCGCTGGCCAACTCGATGCTCGGCACCAACCACATCGACCAGGACTGGTTCGAGACCTGCGATTCCTACCAGTTCGCGCGCGTTTCCCGCGCCGCCGCCCACGAAGCCGGGTACAAGACGACGTTCGTGCCCAGCGTCTACGACTTCGACTACATGCGGCGCGAGGAGGACGGCCTGGTGCCGCGCTCGGCGCTGGCGTCGGAGGTCATCTACGGCAACAACCACGGCAAGCGCTCGCTGGACCAGACCTACCTCGCCGCGGCCCTGGGCACCGGCAACGTCACCATCCAGACGCTGAGCGAGGTCCGCGACATCGCCCAGCAGCAGGACGGCAGCTACGCGCTGTCGGTGCGCCGGATCGACGAGCTGGGCAACGTGCTCGACGTCCGCCAGCTCACCACCGACTACCTGTTCCTCGGCGCGGGCAGCCTCGGGTCGACCGAACTGCTGGTGCGCGCCCGCGACACCGGCAAGCTGCCGAACCTCGGCGACGCCGTCGGCGAGGGCTGGGGCACCAACGGCAACGTGATGCTCGGCCGCGCCAACCACATGCAGGACCTGGTCGGACCGCTCGAATCGGGGATGCCGGCGCTGGGCATCGACGCGTGGGAAGACCCGGTGAACCCGGTGTTCGCCGAAATCGCGCCGGTTCCGGCCGGTCTGGAGACGTGGGCCAGCCTGTACCTGGCGATCACCCGCAACCCGGAGCGCGGCTCGTTCCGCTACGACCCCGGATCCGACCGCGCCGTCCTGCAGTGGCGCGAGGAGCAGGGGCAGCCGTCGATCGACGCGGCCAAGCAGCTTTTCGACCGGATCAACTCGGTCAACGGCACCAGCTACCGCTACGACCTGTTCGGCGACACCAGGGCCTTCGAGAACCGGTTCACCTACCACCCGCTGGGCGGGCTCGTCCTGGGCGAGGCCACCGACCTCTACGGCCGGGTCAAGGGGTACCGCAACCTCTACGTCACCGACGGCTCCCTCATCCCGGGGAGCACCGGCGTCAACCCGTTCGTCACCATCACGGCCCTCGCGGAGCGCAACATCGCTCGCGTGCTGGCCGAGGACGTCCGCATCCGCTGAAGCTCCGGTGGGCTCGGCTCCGGCCGAGCCCACCGGTCTTCAGCGCACGACGTCGAAGACGTTCTTCTGGATGCCGTTGGAGTAGACCTCGTGCTCGACGAGCCGGAGCTTCTGGGCGTCCTTGTCGGTGCTGCTGAACAGGCGCTTGCCCGCGCCGAGCAGGAGCGGGAAGACCAGCAGGTGGTAGCGGTCGATGAGCCCGGCGTCGGAGAGCTCGCGGTTGAGGGTCGCGCTGCCGTGCATGATGATCGGCCCGCCCTCGGTCTCCTTGAGCGCGGCGACCTCGTCCACCGAACGCAGGATCGTGGTCGGTCCCCAGTCAGTGACCAGCGCGTCGTCGGTGAGCTCGGTGGTCACCACGTACTTGGGCATGTCCTTGTACTCGGCGAAGTCCTCCATCGACGGCCAGACCGGGCTGAACGCCTCGTAGCTGACCCGGCCCAGCAGCATCGCGGTGGCCTCCTGCTGCTCCCGGCCCTTGATCTCGAACGCCTCCGGCAGGAACTCGAAATGGTTGAAGGTCCATCCCGAGTTGCGGTAACCGGGCTCGCCACCGGGCGCCTCCACGACGCCGTCGAGCGAGACGAAAGCCGAGCTGATGAGGGTGCGCATCTGAAGAACTCTCCTTGATCTCGAATGTCTGCACGTGTGGACTCCCGGCCGGGCCGAAACTCATCTGTCGGGGCGCTCGTGCAGCTCAGCGGGGCGAGTTCCACTCCGCAGAACGATTCTGTCGGACCCTTGCCGGAAAAATGGAGTCGTTCGAGCATGTCCGACATGCGATTGCCAGGCGAGGCGCACGCGCTGGTGCGGCACACCCACCAGGAGCGGGTGCTGCGCGCGCTCCGCGAGCGGGGTGCGCTGAGCCGCGGTGAGATCGCCAGGGCTGTGGGACTGTCCCGCACCACCATCTCGGAGATCACCCGTGACCTGCTGCGACACGGCGCCGTCGTCGTGGTCGACACCGATGCGGCGTCGCGGGCGGGAAGCGGCCGGCCCGCCGAGCGGCTCGCGCTGGACCCCAACTCCGGGCAGTTCCTGGGCGTGGACTTCGGGCACCGCCGGGTGCACGTGGCCATCGCCGACGCCGCCCACGAGATCCTGGCTTCCGGGCGTCAGACCTACGACGACAGCACCGGGTGGCCGGAGCGCATAGAGACCGCCTTCGAGCTCGTCGACCGCCTCAGCGCCGAGCGGGGCGTGCACTTCCGGGCCTTGCAGGGAATCGGCATCGGCGTCACCGGGCCGCATCCGCGCTCGTCGGCCCCGCACGCCCCGGAAGGTGCGTTCGGCCCGGGGTTCGCCGCCGCGCGCGACGACGTCGACGTCTCCTTCGCCGAGCGCTTCGGCGCTCCGGTGATGGTGGACAACAACACCCGCCTCGCGGCGCTGGCCGAAGCGCTCGCGGGTGACGCCAGCGCCGAGAACGTGCTCTACGTGCGCCTGTCCGACGGCGTCGGCGGCGCCCTGGTGATCGGCGGGCGGCTCGTGCCCGGCGCCACCGGCCTGGCAGGCGAACTCGGCCACGTCACCGTCGTCCCCGGTGGTGCCCGTTGCCGCTGCGGCAAGGACGGCTGCCTGGAGACGGTCGCCTCGGTTCCGGCGATGCTGGCCGCCTGCAGGCAACGCGGTGCCGACGTCGATTCCCTCGACGAGCTGGCGAGCTCCGCCGATTCCGCCGTCGAGCAGGTGCTGCGCGACGCGGCTCGTGCGCTGGGGCGGGCCGTGGGGGCGGTGGCGATGGTGTTCAACCCGGCCGAGGTCGTGATCGGCGGCGACATCGCCCGGCGGGCACCGGTGATCGTCGAGCAGACCAGCGACACCGTCGGCGCCGAGCTGTTCCCGTGGGTCGCCGCGAAACCGGCCTTCCGCTGCGCGCGGCTCGCCGACGACGACGGCGCCACCGGGGCGCTGGCCGCGCTCTTCCGCAGCTCACCCCTGCTCGCCGACTACCCGGAACCGGCGCCTATCCGCGCTCTTCCGGCCTGAAGGAGTCCCCGACCATGGCAGTTCTCAGCGAGCGCGATGCCGCGCCGAAGGCCGACCCGGGGCCCGCGCCGCGCCGGCGCAGCGCACCACTGGTGCTCAACGCCGCCTCGATCCTGCTCGGCATCGGGGTGTGGTGGTCGCTGGCGGCGCTGGGCGTCAAGATCCCGGCACCGCCCGAGGTCGCGGCCAGGGCGGTCGAGATGGCCGCCGACGGAACCCTGCTCGACGACACGGCGGCCAGCCTCGGGCGGGTGTTGGCCGGGTTCGCGCTGGGCACCGCGCTGGCGGTCGTGATGGGCTTCCTGATGGGCTGGTACCGGCCGGTGCGCGCGCTGGCCGAGCCGTGGGTGCAGTTCTTCCGCACCATCCCGCCGCTGGCCATCATCCCGCTGGCGATCGTGCTGATGGGCATCGGCGAGGTCCCGAAGATCTTCGTGATCTTCCTGGCCGCGTTCCTGGCCTGCGTCATCTCGACGCTGCAGGGAGTGGTCACGGTGGATCCGACGCTGATCAACGCCGCGCGGGTGCTGGGCGCCGGTGACGCGACGATCTTCGGCAAGGTCGTGGTGCCGGCGTCCGCGCCGTTCATCCTCGTCGGCATGCGCGTCGGCCTCGGATCGGCGTGGGCGACGGTGGTCGCGGCCGAGCTCATCGCCGCGCAAGAAGGTCTCGGCTTCCGGATGCAGAACGCCCAGCTGTACTACGACCTACCGACGATCTTCGTCAGCCTGATCACCATCGGCGTCCTCGGCCTGGCCATGGACCGGCTGCTGCTGCTCGCCGAACGCAAGCTGACCGGATGGCAGGAGCAGCGGTGAACCCCAAGATCGCCCTGGACGGCGTGACCAAGTCGTTCGACCTCGGCCGCGATCGGCTCGTGGCGCTCGACGACGTGTCCCTGGAGATCGCCGACAACGAGTTCGTCACCGTCGTCGGCCCTTCCGGATGCGGCAAGAGCACCCTGCTCAACATCCTCGCCGGGCTGGAGGAACCGACCGCGGGACGCGCCCTCGTCGACGGCGTCCCGGTCTCCGGCCCGGGGCCGGATCGCGGGGTGATCTTCCAGCAGTACGCGCTGTTCCCGTGGCTGACCGTGCGCGGCAACGTCGAGTTCGGCCTCAAGATCGCGGGCGTGCCCCGGGACGAGCGGCGGGCGCGCGCGGAGCACTTCATCGACGTCGTCGGGCTGACCTACTTCGCCGACGTGCTGCCCAAGGCGCTGTCGGGCGGGATGCGTCAGCGCTGCGCCATCGCCCGCGCCTACGCCGTGAACCCCGCGATCCTGCTGATGGACGAACCCTTCGGGGCACTCGACGCGCTGACCAGGGTCAAGCTCCAGGACCAGCTGCTCAGCGCGTGGGACCAGGAGCGCCGAACGGTCCTGTTCATCACACACGACGTCGACGAGGCCGTGTACCTGGCCGACCGGGTGATCGTGATGGCCTCCCGGCCCGGCCGCATCTACGACGTCGTCGAGGTCGACCTGCCGCACCCGCGCACCGAAGAGGTCCGGCTGAGCGCGGAGTTCACCGCGCTGCGCAACCGGGTCTGGAACTCCGTCTACCACCAGGACAACGACCGCGCCCTCCCGGCGCGGGACTGAGAGGACGCCATGACCAGCAGGAAGAGATGGCTCGCCGGCGCGCTCGCCGGACTCGTCGTGGCGCTCACCGGGTGCGGTGGCGGTTCGGAGGCGTCCAACGAGGTCCGGTTCGGCTACATCGGCGACTACAACGGCGCCAGCCTCCTCGCGGTCGCCGAGGACCAGAAGCTCTGGGAGAAGCACGGTCTCGACGCCACCGCCAGCGTGTTCACCAACGGACCGCTGCAGATCCAGGCGCTGGGCAGCGGTGACCTGGACTTCGGCTACATCGGGCCGGGCGCGATGTGGCTGCCCGCCTCCGGACAGGCCAAGGTCGTCGCGCTGAACACGCTCGGCAACGCCGACCGCGTCATCGCGCAGCCCGGCACCGGCAGCGTGGCCGACCTGCGGGGCAAGACCATCGGGGTTCCGCAGGGCACCTCCGGGGAGATGATCCTCGATCTCGCGCTGCGCCGGGCGGGCATGACGAAGAACGACGTCAAGGTCGTGCCGATGGACGCCTCGACGATCGTCTCCGCGTTCTCGGCCAAGCGCATCGACGCGGCCGGGTTCTGGTACCCGGCGATCGACACGATCAAGAAGCAGGTTCCGGGGCTGGTCGAGCTGGCCAAGAACTCCGACTTCCGAGGGGAGATGGAGTTCCCGACCGCCTTCGTCGCGGGCAACGACGTGGTGAGCGGTCAGCAGGACAAGGCCCGGCGCGTGCTGGCGGTGCTGCGGGAGGCGATGCGGTACCGCTCGACCAACGCCGAGCGCACCATCGAACTGACCGCCGAGCTGCTCGACAAGGATCCGGCGCAGGTGCGCGCCGACGCCGCCAACGTGCAGGTGCTGGGCGCCGAGGAGCTGGACCGGATGACGGCCGACGGCACCGTGCGGAACTGGCTGTCCACGATGGACTCCTACTTCGCCGGGACCGGCCAGCTCAAGCGGAGCACCGGGCCCGAGAACTACTACACCGGCGACCTGTTCACCTCGGCGGGCCAACCGTGAACCAGCGCAACGTCCTGTTCCTGATGACCGACCAGCACCGGACCGACACCCTCGGCGCCTACGGCAACCCGATGGCCGCGACGCCGAACCTCGACGAGCTGGCCGCCACCGGGACCCGCTTCGACCGCTGGTACACCCCGACCGCCATCTGCACGCCCGCGCGCGCCAGCCTGCTCACCGGGCAGGCACCGTTCCGGCACAAGCTGCTGGCCAACTACGAGCGCAACGTCGGCTACATCGAGGACCTGCCCGAGGGGCAGTTCACGTTCTCGGAGGCGTTGCGCGGCCGCGGCTACAACTGCGGGCTCATCGGCAAGTGGCACGTCGGGACGCGGAAGTCCGCCGGTGACTTCGGTTTCGACGGGCCGGACCTCCCGGGCTGGCACAACCCGGTCGACCACCCCGACTACCTGGCCTACCTCGCCGACAACGACCTGCCGCCGTACGAGATCAGCGACCGCATCCGCGGCACCCTGCCCAACGGCGGCCCGGGGAACCTGCTGGCGGCGCGGCTGCACCAGCCGGTGGAGGCGACCTTCGAGCACTACCTGGCGACCCGCGCCATCGAGCTGATGGAGCGCTACGCCGCCGACGTGCGCGAGCACGACAAGCCGTTCTTCCTGGAGCTGAGCTTCTTCGGCCCGCACCTGCCCTACATCGTCCCCGACGAGCACTTCGACATGTTCGACCCGGAGGAGGTGCCGCTGCCGCGCTCGGTCGCCGAGACCTTCCACGGCAAACCCCCGGTGCAGCAGAACTACAGCGCGCACTGGACGTTCGACACGATGCCGCTGGAGACCACCCGCAAGCTGATCGCCGTGTACTGGGGGTACGTGGCGCTCATCGATCACGAGATCGGCCGGGTGCTCGACGCGATGCGGCGCCTGGGCCTGGCCGACGACACGGCGGTGCTGTTCACCTGCGACCACGGCGAGTTCACCGGTTCCCACCGGCTGCACGACAAGGGCCCGGCGATGTACGAGGACATCTACCGGACTCCGGGCATCGTGCGCGTTCCCGGCGAGCCCGGGGGAGTGGTGCGCTCGGAGTTCGTCAGCCTGCTGGACTGCACGGCCACGATCCTGGAACTCGCCGGAATCGACCCGGAACCGGCGGTGGACTCCCGGAGCCTGCTGCCGCTGCTGTCCGATCCGGACGAGGTGGAGTGGGCCGAGGAGATCGTCTGCGAGTTCCACGGTCACCACTTCCCGTACCCGCAGCGCATGCTCCGCACCGACCGCTACAAGCTCGTGGTCAACCCGGACTCGGTCAACGAGCTCTACGACCTCGACACCGACCCCGACGAGCTCATCAACCGCTACCCGCACCCGGAGATGGCGGAGGTCCGAGGCCGCCTGATGCGCAGGCTCTACGAGATCCTCCGGGAACGCGGCGACAACTTCTACCACTGGATGACCTCGATGTACGAGGTCGGCGAAGTCGCCTACGACCCGACTCTCAGCGGCTTGGACGAGGACAGCTACCAGCGCTGATCAGGCCGTCACCATGCGAGCGGCGTCCCCCTGCCGCCGCCGGTAGGCGGTGGGTGAGACGGCGAACTCGCGCTTGAACGCCTTGCTGAAGGCGAACTCCGACTGGTAGCCGACCTGGCGGGCGATCGCCGACAGCGGTTGGTCGTCGCGGGCGAGCAGCCGGCCGGCCTGGGTCATCCGCCACCACGTCAGGTAGGTCAGCGGCGGCGAGCCGACGAGGTCGGTGAAGCGCTGGGCGAAGGTGGCGCGGGAGAGCCCGGCCTCGGCGGCCAGTCCGGCCACCGTCCACGGCGTGGCGGGGGAGCTCTGGATGAGGCCCAGCGCGGTGGAGATCGCGGGGTCCCGCAGCGCTGCGGCCCACCCTCCGCGGCCCTGCTCGGCCTGCCTGCGGTACCAGGTGCGGACGATGTAGAGCAGCAGGAGGTCGAGCAGCGCGGGAACGGCAGCGCTGGAACCCGGTGCGCGCTCGTCCATCTCGGACCCGAGAAGGTCCACGATGGACTGAACGCGAGCCTCCCCGCCGATCTGCGCGGGCAGGTGGATGACCTCGGGGAGCGCGGCGATCAGCGGGTGCGGCCGGATGTCGTCGAGGTAGTACGAGCCGCAGAGCATCGAGGTCATCTCCCCCTCGCCCTGCGGGATCAGCAGATCGTCGTCGCCGGTCTCGGGCATCGCGAACTGGGGGCTCGCCGGGTCGTCGACCAGCGCGTGGCTGCGGCCGTGCGAGACGAAGGCGACGTCGCCCACGTTCAGCCGGATCGGCTCTTGCTCGTCCGGCGGCAGCAGCAGCGCGGAGCCCTGCAGGACCACGTGGAAACCGGCGCCGCCGATGCGGGAGAACCGCATTCCCCACGGCGCCCGCACGGCGCAGCGCGCCGCGGTCGGCGCCCCCGCCCGCATCGACGCGATGGCCTCGCCCACGATGTCCATGAATCGAGGCTAGCAGACGATCGGACATGAGGACTGGCTTCTGAGATATGGATCGTCTGGTCCAGGCTCCCTAGCGTGGATCGCATGACAGCAGTGGACGACTTCATCAACGAACCGGGGATCGACGCGTTCGCACCGGACGCACTGGTCCACGACAACGGTCGCGAGTTCCGGGGCGTGGCGGCCATCGGGCGCTGGCTCGACGAGGAGCTGCACGCCGTGAACGCGACCATGCGGGTGCGCGAACGCGAGGAGGTGCACGGCATCGAGGTCGTGACCGCGGCCGTCGACGGCACCTTCGACAAGACCGGCCTGCCCGACCCGCTCGTGCTCACCTACTACTTCAGGTCATCGGGCCCGAAGATCGGCGCCCTGCTGATCGTCCGGAACGAGCAGCGCCATGACGCGTGACCTCGAAGGTCGGCGCGCCCTGGTCACCGGCGGGACCAAGGGCATCGGTGCGGCGATCGTGCGACGGCTCGTCGAGGCGGGGGCCGCGGTGGCCACCACGGCCCGCTCGACGGCTCCGACGGTCGCCCCGGTGTTCATCGCCGCCGACATCAGCACGCCCGACGGTGCTGCTCGCGTGGCTTCGGAGGCGCTGGCGGAACTGGGCGGCGTGGACATCGTCGTGCACAACGCGGGCGGGCACTCCAGCGGGACCAAACCCGGCGCGGACTACGACGAGGAGGACTGGCGCGGAGCGCTGGAGGTGAACCTGCTGGCTCCGGCGCGGATCAACCGCGCTCTCGTGCCGTCGATGGTGGACGGGGGTTCCGGCGCGATCGTGCACGTCACCTCGATCGCCCACCGGATCCCCTCCGCGGCCCCGCTGCCCTACGCCAGCGCCAAGTCCGCGCTGGCCACCTACAGCAAGGGGCTGGCCAACGACCTGGGACCGCACGGCATCCGCGTCAACTCGGTCCTGCCGGGCTTCGTCGAGACCGAAGGAGCCCGCCACCTCCTGGAGCAGATCGACACCGACCTGGACGCGGCGCGCGCGGAGCTGATGCGCGGGCTCGGCGGAATCCCGCTGGGGCGTCCCGGGCGCCCGGAGGAGGTCGCCGACCTCGTCGCGTTCCTCGTCTCCGACAGGGCCGCCTGGATCACCGGAACCGAGCACCGCGTCGACGGAGGCAACATCCCCACCCCGTGACCGGCGGCGACAACTTCTACCACTGGATGACCTCGATGTGCGAGGTCGGCGAAGTCGCCTACGACCCGACTCTCAGCGGCTTGGACGAGCAGAGCTACCAGCTGGACGACCTCGATGCGTGAATCGCGCTGGGGGCGGGGCGTTCTCACGCGGTCGGCGGATCGAGCAGCGGGCGCAACCGCTCAGCGGAAGCGGGGTCGTGCCGCGCGGTCGAGGCGACCATGGCGAAGAGCTGATCGGTCAGCCACGCTTCGAGCTGCTCGTTGCCCATGTCCCGGTCCTGCAACCAGGACAGCAACGTCGTCTCCACGACCGCCACCCAGCCGCGCAGCGTGCGTTCGAGCGCGCGCGGTGCCTCGTCGAGGCCGAGGTGTTCGCGGAGCTGGTCGACCACGTGCTTGCGGACCCGCTCGACCAACGTGGACGTGTTGCTGGTGGCGATGGTGGACCCGCTGCGCAGCAGAGCCGTGTAGCTGGCCGCGTAGGTCTCGGCGAACTCCAGGAAGCGTTCCAGCGCGGTGTGCAGATCGGCCCGGAAGTCCCCGCTGGACGGCAGCGTGAGCTCGACCAGCAGCTCGTCGACGACCTTGCTCAGCGCCGTGATGTGCAGATCGCGGATGTTGGTGAAGTACCGGTAGAACAGCGCTCGCGAGACGTCGGCTTCCTCGACGATGTCGTCGACGGACACCTCCTGCGGGGACCGGCGGCTGTAGATCTGCAGCGCGGTCGCGATGAGGTGGTCGCGGCGCCTCGCGGGCGCCATGCGACGAGGGCGGCGAGCACCCGCTCGCGCCTCCGGGGCGGACCGGGCCGGGTGGTCAACCATCCGCCCTCCAAGTCGTGGACATCGCGGGGATTCTCGCATCACAGGTCGAGCTCGACGTGGTCACCGGCGGCTCGGGAGACGCAGATCATCATCCGGTCGCGGCGTTCCTCCTCGGTCAGCAGCGCGTCGCGGTGATCGACCGAGCCGGAGACCACGCGGACCTCGCAGGTGCCGCAGAAGCCCTGCTGGCACGAGTACGGCACGTCGGGCGCGTGCTCGCGGATCACCGACAGCGCGGAGCGGTCGGCCGGTACCCGCAGCGACACACCGCGGCGGGCCAGCTCCACCCGGAACGGCCTCCCGCCGACCACCGGCGGCGGCGAGAACCGCTCGAAGTGCAGCGAATCCGCCCGGCTCGCGGGCAGGTCCAGCCGCACCCCGGTGATCATCGGCACGGGTCCGCAGCAGTAGACCACAGCCTGCTCCGGTGCCTGTTCGAGGAGCTCGGCGCCCGAGACCGGGATGCCGTGCTCCTCGTCGGAGCGGATCGACACCCGCTGCTGGTCGAACTCGGCGATCTCGCCGAGGAACGGCATCGACGCCCGCGAGCGCCCCGCGTAGACCAGCCGCCAGTCAGCTCCCCGCGCTGCGGCGAGGCGGACCATCGGCAGGATCGCGGTGATGCCGATGCCGCCCGCGACGAACAGGTAGCGCTCGGCGGTGATGAACGGGAAGGCGTTGCGCGGGCCCCGAACCGTCACCGCCGTCCGCTGCCGCAGCGCTTCGTGCACCTCGACCGAACCGCCGTTGCCGTCGGCGATGCGCCGCACCGCGATGCGGTACGAGCCTCGATCTGCCGGGTCACCGCACAGGGAGTACTGCCGCTTGCGGCCGGAGGGGAGTTCGAGGTCGAGGTGGGCGCCGGGCTGCCACTCGGGGAGCGGGCGACCGTCGGCGGCGACCAGCCGCAGGCTGACCACGTCCTCGGCCTCCTGCCGCACCTCGTCGACGACCACGTCCAGGTCGCGCCGCACCTCCTCGACGGGTGGCCGCCCGCGCGCGCTGGCGTGCGCCCAGCGCGCGTAGCGGGCCACGGCCCGATCGAGGAACCGGTACATCCGGTCGGCGTGACCGCGCCCGTAGAGGTCGGGTGGAACGGTGCTCACAGCTCCGCCGCCTGCGCCGCCGGGGACTTCGCCAGGTACGCGATGGCCTGGCTGGTCGAGCCGTGCTGGGAGGGGTGGTACTGCGACCGGAAGTAGGGAGGCAGCGACCGCAGCAGATCCCAGACGCTCGGGGTGAGACCGAGCCGGCCGGAACGCAGCCAATCCCGCCAGCGGGCCTTGGACCGCCCGCGCAGCTCGGGATCGCGGTTCATGAGGAACCGCACGCCGCGCGCCCAGAGCCAGACGAACACCGGCGTCACGATGGCCATGGCGCGGACGCGGCGCGAGTAGCGGCCGTCGAGGTGGATGAACAGGTCGTAGGCCACGGACCGGTGCTCGACCTCCTCCGCTCCGTGCCAGCGCAGCAGGTCGAGCATCGTGGCGTCGGAACCGGCCGCGTCCAGCTCCTCCGCGTCGAGGATCCACTGCCCCAGCACCGCGGTGAAGTGCTCGATCGCGGCGACCAGCGCGACGCGCTCGATCACCCACTCGCTGCCCTGCTTGCCCCCGTAACCCCGGTCGCCGAGGAGCTTGCCGAACAGCCACGCGATCTGCCGGACGTAAGGGCGGGTGTCCAGCCCGTGGGTGTCGAAGTGGTCGAGCACGCCTTGGTGCGATTCGGCGTGCATGGCCTCCTGGCCGATGAATCCGCGCACGTCCTCGGCGATCTGCTCGTCCCGGATCAGCGGCAGGGCCTGCTTGAACACGTGGCAGAACCAGCGCTCGCCCTCGGGCAGGAGCAGGTGCAGCACGTTGATCATGTGCGTGGCGAACGGTTCGTCCGGGACCCAGTGGCGCGGCAGCTCGGTCCAGTCGAAGGAGACGTTGCGCGCGTTGAGCACCACGCGATCGGGTTCATCGTGGGTCGGCATGGGCGTTCCTCCTCTTCTCATGCCCGGATGCTGTCCTCGACGTGGTCGACGAATTCGGCCGCGCAGCGGGCCACCACATCGGGCCGGGTGCGCGGCAACCAGTGCCCGCCGGGCACGCGCCGCACGCGCAGGTCGGTGACCCACCGGCCGATGTCGGTCTGCAGGGGAGCGGAGACGTACGGGTCACCCGTCGGCACCACCAACTGCACGGGGACGTTCGCGCGGCGCTCGCTCGGCCGGCGCAGGCGTTCCGGCATGTTGGCGCGGTACAGCTCCAGCCCGTGGATGCCGTCGGCGACGCTCGGCGAGCCGGTGCGACCGCCGCTCGTGCGGTCCAGCCGCTCCAGCGCCCGCAGCACGCGCGGCACCACGCCGGCTCGCCAGGCGAGCTCGGGAAGGCCGGGGATCTGGAAGAACGCGATGTAGCCCGAGCACACGGCTTGGGTGACCAGTTCGCGCAGCCCGCGCGCGGACGGGCGGCGCAGTCGGGACCGGAACCAGTGCCCGGCGTGGTCCAGGCACGGACCGGAGATCGAGGTGAACGAGGCGATCCGCCCGCGCAGCAGCTCACCGGTGACGGCGTGCCACGTCTGGATCGCCCCCCAGTCGTGCGCCAGCAGGTGCACCTCGCCGGTCGGTGCGACGGCGTCGACGACCGCGGCGAGGTCCGCTTCGAGCCGGTCCAGCCGGTACGCCTCCCGCGATGCCGGAGCCTCGGAGCCGCCGGCGCCTCGGACGTCGTAGGTCACGAGGTGGTGGCGCTCGGCGAGCTCCGCCGCGACTCCGTCCCACACCGAGTGGTCGTCCGGGTAGCCGTGGACCGCGATCAACGTCGGGTGCGACGGGTCACCGCGCTCCTGCGCCGAGATCCGCACCCCATCGGCGCTGGTGACCATCCGCGTGCGCACGTGAGCCACATCGTTGTGAGACATGATGTCAATATAGACAACAAGTCAATAGCAGCTGAGGGGCTCCCCGCAGCAGCGACGCCGGTGCTCGCCGGTTCTGCCGCCGCGGGCGGTTTTGGTCCGAACCGTCCGTGATCGATGTCGGTTGTGCCCGGACAGTTCAGGCCAAAACCGCCCCTCGGCCTCATTCCTCGGAGGTCGCCTTCGGCATGAAGTAGCCGCTGGCGAAGGCGACGAGTCCGAACAGGACCGCCGCTGCGATGCTCGGGGTGAGCAGGGCTTCCGACGCCCAGGTGATCCACGCGGGTCGCACGAGGACGAGCCCCGCGAGCTGGACGGCCACCAGCGCGGCGGCCAGGGTCAGGAAGATCAGCAGGGTGGTGATGAACGCGGCTCTGCAGGTCGCCTGGGTGCGGCCCGAGGTCGTCGTGGTGGACATGGCACTCCTTGCGTCGTGGTGGTCGTCAGCGCAGGACGGGCAGCGCGCCCCAGGCGATCAGGCAGCCGATCAGCATGATCGGGACCATGTAGTAGGCGATCAGCGGGAGGAACGTCTTCTCCGGTTTCGCGCCGGTGATGCCCGCCGCGACGAAGATCGACCCGGAGGCCGGGGGAGAAGCGCCTTCGGTGGAGGCGAACACGAGGATCGCCGTGACGGCCAGGACCGGGTCGACGCCGACCGACACCAGCGACAGCAGCGCGACGTGCCCGACGGCGGTCAGCGTCGCCGTCGAGGACAGCGGCCCCGCCACCACGGCCACGAGCACGCCGACCAGGAGAGCCATCACGTACTTGTTGAGCTGCAGGTCGGCCAGGATTCCGTCGATGTCCCGGGCCAGCCCCAGGTCTCCGAGCACCTCGCTGGCGGCCACGGCGAAGAACAGCAGCGCCCCGATGCTGGTGAAGCGCGGCATCGCCCCGGCGAGCCAGTCGTGCCAGGCGCGCGCCCCGCGCGGGAGCTCGCGTCGGCCCACGAACAGGGCCAGAACGGTGATCAGGACCGGGATCCAGGTCAGGATCTCGATGTTCTCGAGCGCTTCACCGATCGGCGTCCGGTTGGTCAGGAAGTCCGCGACGGGTCCGACCGTGATGCCGATCGGGACGATCGCACCCAGCACGATGAGCAGGGCCGCACCGCCCTCGCGCAGCGCGGTGCGCAGGGGCTGGAGGTCCGCCTCGGGCGAGCGCTGGATCCCGTCCCTGCGGACGAAGTAGAAGACCAGCAACAAGCGCCACACCACCTGGTAGATCCCGGCGCACAGCAGGGCGAGGTAGATCTGGCCGGTGGTCACCATCGAACCGGCGAAGCCGATCATGATGACCATCGAGGCGCTCGGCGGCAGGGCTGCGCCCAGCCCGCCGTTGCCGGCGAGGACGGTCGCGCTGCGTTCGGGACTCCAGCCGGTGCGGATCATCCACGGCCCGGTGAAGGCGCCGGTGGCGGCGGTGTTGCCGGAGTTGGAGCCCGACAGCGCGCCCATGACCGCCGAGCCGACGGTGTCCACGACGACCGGTCCGCCGCGGACCCGCCCGACCAGCGAGTTGAGGATCCCGAGGAGCTTCTGGATCAGGCCGGTGCGGTCGACGACGTAGGCCATGAACACGAACGCGATCGCGGCGTAGAGGACCTCTTCGTCGAGCGCACCGAGCATCCCGTTCAGCAGGGCTTCGGGTGCGTCGAGTCCGGCGAACGCGGCGGTGACGAGCAGCCCGAAAAGCATGGCTTCGCCCATGTTCCGCTTGAATCCGACGTTCCAGACGATGATGGTGGCGATGAACGCGCCGAGCGCGATAAGGCCGGTGGGCATCTTTCGGTTCCCCTCTTCGGCACTGGAGCGGGGTGGACGGGGGACTGGTCAGGCGGGGCGTTCGCTGAGGATCCGCTGGTGCCGGGAGGATTCATCCTCCAGCACGGCACGCGCTCCGGCGAGGGTCCGGTGCGCTTCGGCCACCGGGACGACGATGGCGCCGTCGGCGTCGGCGACCACGATGTCGCCGCGGTGCACGGCCACACCGCCGACCGCGACGTCCTCTCCCACCCGGTACGGCCCGTTCTTGTAGGGGCCGGCTGGGGACGTGCCCACCGCCCACACCGGGAATCCGGCTTCCGCGAGCGCGTCCACGTCGCGCACGGCACCGTCGATGATCATTCCGCGCACGCCCCGGTTGATGGCGCGATGCGCGATGAGCTCGCCGATCAGGGCCCGCGAGGGGTCACCGCCGCCATCGACGACCAGGACGTCTCCGGGCCCGGCGACGGCCAGCGCCTGGTGGATGCCCTTGTTGTCACCTGGGCGGCACAGCACCGGGAGCGCGCGGCCTGCGATGTGCGCGCCGGGCCACATCGAACGCACCCGGGAAGCGACGACGCCCATGCGGTCCCGCGCATCGCCGATCGCCGCTGCGGGGATCTCGGCGAACGCGTTGAGCAGTGCGGTCAGGTCGCGCGGTGCGTCCAGGCTCAGAGCCCGGTGCCGGTCGGCGACCGCGGTCGTCACGACCGGTGTCACGCCGAGCGAGGCGAGGAGGTCGGCCGCGTCCTGGGACTCGTGCGCCCGCCGCTCGGCGTGCTTGCGGGTCCCCCGGTCGAGCCGGTCGAGGGTGCGGTCACCGCCGACGAGGGTTGTGGCGATCTGGGTCCGGACCCACTCCGACTCCCCGGCGGCGGCTCCGGCGTCGACGGCTTCGGTGATCACCGCGCCCAGGCCCTTCATGAAGACGGTGCGCAGCATCTTCCGCCGTGACGCGTCGCCGGGTGAGCCGCCGATCGCGTCGACCTCGGCACCCAGCAGCCGGAACTTCGCGGCGACCGCGTCCGCAGCGGGGCCGGAGGCGATCAGGGCGGTGCGCGCGCCGAACTGCGGGACCGACCCGATGACCGCGACGTCGGCGCAGCGGTTCGCCGCATCACCCAGCGCCGCCGCGATCTCGGCCTTGCGATGCGGCGATGCGGCGTTGAGGTCGGCGAAGACGGCCGAGCTCGCCAGGTGGGCGGCGCTGTCGGCCGCGACGCGGACGGCCTGCGCTGCCGTCGCCAGGCTGATGACCAGGTCGGCGTCCCGCACGGCATCACCGATGCTCGCGGCGGCGGTGACCCCGTCCGGGAGCGGGGGCTCCGCCGGGTCGTAGGCGGTGACGGTCGCGCCGGTGGCGGCGAAACCGGCGGCGTAGATGCTCCCGGCCTCGCCCAAACCCAGCACTGCGATCTTCATCGATCGAACTCCGTATCACTCTATGATAAGAACAGGCATCTGATGAGAAGAACTGTGCGTCCAGGGCACTGGCCTGTCAATGGAAGTGAGCAAACTTCTCATGCAGTGATAGATTCGGCGTCGTCTCCAGGAGGTTCATTGACGACCGCGAAGAGCAACCCGATGCGTTCGGTGCACCGGGCGTTCGACGTCCTGAAAGTGCTGGAATTGGCGCAGCAGCCGTTGCGGCTCACCGATCTCGCCCAGCGGAG
The DNA here is from genome assembly GCF_040677225.1 of Saccharopolyspora sp. NPDC049357. Lineage (NCBI taxonomy): Bacteria > Bacillati > Actinomycetota > Actinomycetes > Pseudonocardiales > Pseudonocardiaceae > Saccharopolyspora > Saccharopolyspora sp. NPDC049357. The sequence continues at coordinate 98,495 of NZ_JBFAQJ010000005.1, forward strand.
CGGACTGCACGTGGCCACGGCGCAACGTGTCGTCACCGTGCTCATCGAGCACGGCTACGCCAGTCGGCACGCCAACGGCTACACCGCCGGCCCGGCTGCGCTGTCGACGGCCCACGCGTTCGCGATGACCAGCCCGCTGCGCCTCGTCGCCCGGCCGGTGTTGGAGGAGATCGCCACCGCGACGGGGCTGACCGCCTCGTTGTACGTGCGGGTGCAGGAGAGCCGCGTGCTGATCGACCGGGTCGAGGGCGGGCGGCGTCCGCAGTACTCACTGCCCATCGGGGAGCGGTTGCCGCTCTACCCGGGCGCTGCGGGCAAGGTCTTCCTGGCGGGTGAGGGCGACCTCGCCGCGGAGGCCGAACGGCTGGGGTCGGTGACCTTCGCCAGCGGAACCGTTCTCGACGCGGCGGGGATCCGCGCGGACCTGGAGCGGGTCCGCCGTGAGGGATGCGCGATCTCGGTCGACGAGCGGCAGTTCGGCACCACCGCGATCGCCGCGCTGATCACGGACAACGCGGGCGATGTGCTGGGGTCGTTCGGGCTCAGCGGGGCGACGAGGTCATTCGGCGACGTCCGCGATTCCGCGTTGCCGGGGGACGTCCGCCGCGCCGCTCAGGCGATCGGCGCGCGGGTTCCGGCAGCTGGGTGAGCTGCCGGAACCCGTTGGTGCGCGCGTCATTTCAGTGCTGGTGCTGTGACGGGCCCTTGCTCCGGACGAGGGCTCGGACGTTGTCGATGCGTCCGCAGTCCGCGTCGATGAGCTCGCGGCGCTTGGCCGTGAACACCCTGCCGAGTTCGACTCGGTGGTCCGCGTCGACCTTCGCCCGCGCGTCGTTGAGGACGGTGCGCTCCTCCTCGTCGAGGTGGTGGGTCAACGACTCGCTGAGCTCCTCCAGCCGGGAATCCCACTGCTCGGATCCCGGTTCGTCGCACTCCATGAGCGCCAGCAGCGCTTCGTGGCCCTCCGCGTGCTCCTCGGCCCCGTGGTCGACGTCCTCGGCGTCCTCGGCGGAGAGCTTGCGCAGCACCGGGTACACCTCGGATTCCTCGGCCTCGGCGTGCGCGACCAGGAGTGCGGCGATCTCGCCGAGCGCGGACCGGCGGTCTCCCGCGGAGCTGCGCAGGGTGCGCAGCAGGTCTTCGAAGCGGCGGTGGTCGGCCAGGATGAGTTCGACGACGTCCTCGGACACGGTGGTCCCCTTCGACCTGTGGTGGAGTTCGGGTTCCTGTGGATCATCGGGGATCACCGTGTGCCTGGCAAGGAAATGCGCGCGGGTTCGCGCCCGGCTCAGGTCGTGACCGGGGCCGCGGTGTCGCTGAGGTCCCGCTTGTAGGTCTCGGCGAGCAGGTAGGTCGACACGAACGAGATCAGGCACAGCACCACGACGTACCCGGCGATGGACAGGGAGCTTCCCGTCGCCGCGAACAGCGCGGTGCAGATCATGGGAGCGATGCCGCCGCCGAGGATCGCCGCGATCTGGTAGGCGAGCGAGGCGCCGCTGTAGCGCAGCCGTGTGCTGAACAGCTCCGAGAAGAACGCCGACTGCGGCCCGTAGACGGCGGTTCGGCACGCCTGCACGACGAGCCCGGCCAGCAGGAACAGCCCGATGGAGCCGCTGTCGACCATCATGATCCAGGGCACCGCGAACAGGGCGAGCGCCAGCATCCCGCCCAGCGACATGCCGCGCCTGCCGAGCCGGTCCGACAGCAGGCCGAACGCCAGCATCAGCGGGATGTCGACGGCCGCCAGCAGCGCGTTCGCGCTCAGGATCGTGGTGCGCTCGTAGTCGAGGGTCTTGGTGGTGTACGAGACGATCCAGGTGGTGCCGACGTAGAACGTCGCGTTGGTGGCTAGGAAGGACCCGGCGGCCAGCAGGATCGTCTTCGGGTGCTTGCGCAGCACCTCGATCACCGGCATCCGCTCGGCGCGCTCCTGCTCCTTGCGCTGCATGGCCTGCTCGAACACCGGGCTCTCGCTGATCTTGAGCCGGATGGCGAAGCCGACGACGATCAGCAGCGCGCTGCACAGGAACGGGATCCGCCAGCCCCAAGCCAGGAACGTCTCCTCGGACATGTTCGCCGACAGCGCGGTGAACGTCAGGTTCCCCAGCAGCAGGCCGGCCGGGACGCCCACCTGCGGCCAGCTGCCGTAGAAGCCGCGCTTGCCCTTCGGCGCGTGCTCGACGGCCATGAGCGCGGCTCCGCCCCACTCGCCGCCGACGCCGATGCCCTGGGCGAAGCGCAGCAGCGTCAGCACGATCGGCGCCCACACGCCGATCGTGGCGTAGGTCGGCAGCAAGCCCATCAGCAGCGTCGCCACGCCCATCAGCATCAGCGAGCCGATGAGCATGGGTTTGCGCCCGAGCTTGTCGCCGTAGTGCGCGAACAGCACGCCGCCGATGGGGCGGGCCAGGAAGCCCACGGCGAAGGTCGCGAAGGCGGCGACGGTGCCGACGACGGGGTCGAACTTGGGGAAGAACAGCTGGTTGAACACCAGCGCTGCGGCGGTGCCGTAGATGAAGAAGTCGTACCACTCGATGGTGGTGCCGATGAGGCTGGCGAGCGCTACTCGCCGAGCGCTCGTCGCGGTGGCGGCCATTCGGTCGACCTCCGGGGGTGTTGAGCTGCGGCTGTGACCCAAATAACTAACGGTGTAAGTTTTAGGGACCGTAGCGATCCGGGCGAATCATCACAAGAGGTACTTCTCGACTCTTTCCGGAAGGGAAACTTTCGGAAAGCCGCCTTGCGCTCTGCGCCATCCGGCCGATCTTCTTCCGCTGGATCAACTCGAAAAGCTCGCAATACAAGACGAAAGTGCGAGGTCGTTCAGGCTTTTCGAGAGAGATAGCCCGAAAGTGTTTCGAAAGGCGATGTTTGACCCCGCCTGGACGCCACCGCATACTCGGTCCCGGTCGGATCTCCCGTCAGCGCGGTCGAGAGGATGCGGTGGCATGTCAGCGAGAACGAGGGCGCGCGGCTGCGTCGCCGGTGCGGTGCTGGTCGCGGCGGTTCTGGTGGCTCCTCCGGCGGCCTCCGCTCAGCCCGCGTGCGCGGGCTACGTCGGGCTCACCTTCGACGACGGGCCCACCGACACCACCGCGGAACTGCTGAACGCGCTGAGGCAGAACGGTCTGCGCGCAACGATGTTCAACCGCGGCGACAGCGCGGACGCCCACCCGGCGTTGGTGGCGGAGCAGGTCGACGCGGGGATGTGGGTCGGCAACCACAGCTACGGCCACCAGCACATGACTCAGCTGACTCGGTCCGAAATGGACGATGAGATCTCACGCGCCCAAACGGCCATCGCCGGCGCGGGCGGCGGGACCCCGAACCTGTTCCGCCCGCCCTACGGCGAGACCAACGAGACCCTGCGCGAGGTCGCCGCGTCCCACGGCCTCACCGAGATCATCTGGGACGTCGACTCCCTGGACTGGAACAACGCCACGGTCGACCAGATCGTGGAGGCCAACGCCCGTCTCTCCGACGGCCAGGTCATCCTCATGCACGACTGGGCCCCCAACACCCTCGAAGCGATCCCCAGGATCGCGGAGGTCCTGGAGGACAAGGGGCTCTGCCCGGGAGCGATCTCCCCGCGCACCGGCCAGGCGGTCGCCCCCGGCTGACTTCCGTGAGGCGGCGGACCGCTGCCTCACGAGGGGGGCATCCGCGCGGCGGGCCGGTGAGCATGGCACGACTCGGCCCCGGGGTGGAGGTTTCCGCGGAAACCCCCACCCCGGGGCCGAGTTCGGGATCGCCTAGCGCATGGCCGGGATGTCCGGCAGCGCGAAGACGATGAGGGCGCTGCCGTGGCCCGCTCCGAGCATTCCCGGGAGGAAGCCCTCGATCCAGCCGCCCCAGCCGACCGGCACGGCGACGTACTGCTTGCCGTCGACCGAGTAGGTCATGGGGCTGCCGTGGTGGCCGCTACCGCACTGGAACTCCCACAGCTTCTCGCCGTTGCGGGCGTCCAGGGCGACGAACTCGCCCGAGGGCGTGCCGGCGAAGACCAGGTCTCCGGCCGTGGTCAGCACCGAGGAGCACATCGGCAGGCTGTTGCGCCAGCGCCACTTCTCCTCGCCCTTGGAGTCGAAAGCGCTGATGGAGCCGCGCATGTCGTCAGCATCGACCTGAACTCCCGCGCCCCAGTAGGGGATTCCTTCGCGGAACTCGCGGCGACGTCGCGTGGCGGTGGCGCCGACGTCCTGCACCGGGACGTAGAACAGCTCGGTGCGCGGGCTGTAGGCGGCGTGCGTCCACTCCTTAGCACCGGCCGGGCCGGGGTAGAAGTGGACCGGTTCGCCTTCGGCGTCCGGGTACTTCCTGGGCGTCACCTTGCCGTCGCGGGTGATGGTGCCCCAGTCGATCCGGTCCACGTAGGGCGTGACCGAGATCAGCTCGCCGTTGGTGCGGTCGAGCACGAAGAAGTACCCGTTCTTGTCGAAGTGGCCGAGCATCTTGCGCCCGTCCTGGTCGAACAGGATGTTCTCCATGGTGCTGTCGTAGTCCCACACGTCGTGCGGGGTGCACTGGTAGTGCCACTGGATCTGGCCGGAGTCCACGTCCACCGCGACGATGCTGTCGGTGAAGAGGTTGTCGCCCTCGCGGACCGCGCCGTCGAAGTCCGGAGCCGGATTGCCCGTGCCCGCGTACAGCAGGTTGGTCTCCGGGTCGAAGGTCGCGGTGACCCACGGGTTCGCGCCGCCGCGCGCCCACGCCTCTCCGTCGGCGGGCCAGGTCTCAGAACCCGGCTCACCCGGCTTGGGGACCGTGTAGCAGCGCCAGCGGTGCTCGCCCGACTCCAGGTCGAAGGCGTCCATGTGGCCGCGCACGCCGAACTCGCCGCCGGAGCTTCCGACGATGAGCATGTCCTTGACGACCAGCGGAGCGATCGTCGCGCTCTCCCCGGCCCGCACGTCGCCGACGGTCTTGTCCCAGAGCTTCTCGCCCGTCACCGCGTCGAGCGCGAGGAGGTGGGCGTTGGGCGTCACGGCGAAGACCTTGCCCTTGGCGACAGCGACACCGCGGTTGACGTTCCCGCAGCACAGCGACACGTCGTAGGGCACGGCGTGCTTGTAGCGCCACAGGTGCCCGCCTGTCTTGGCGTCGAGCGCCCACACCCAGCCGTCCCAGCCGGACACGTACATGACCCCGTCGACGACCACCGGCGTGGCCTCGAACGCGTAGGTCGAAGCCCCCGCGATCATGCCTTCAGTGCTCGCCTGGAAGATCCAGGCGGGGCCGATGCTCTTGACGTTCTCGGTGTTGATGTCGTCGAGCAGGCTGTAGCGCTGCCCGTCGTAAGCGCCGTAGTAGGTGAGCCAGTTGTGCGATTCGGAACGCGCGTCCATCAGCCGTTCGTATCCGACGCTCAAGGCGACGTCGGGTGCGTTCCGGGGCTCAGTGGTCAGCAAGCCCTGGTTGATCGCCTCACCGGCGTCCACGTATTCCACGGTCATGGTTCGGTCCTCCCTACGGGCGCGGCTGGTCGGGGCGGTCGAGGCGGGCTTCCGGCGGCACCTCGCCGAGCACGACGATGGCGCCGGTCAGACCCCGGCCCTCGTCGTTGCCGGTGGGAGAGCTGAACCAGTAGTAGCCGGGGCCGTCCAGGTTGAGCTTGGCCTTGCCCTTGGAGTGGTTGACCAGCCAGATGAACTTGCGGTCGCCGTTGCTGGGCAGCAGCGCGCAGTGGGTGTTGAAGTCGTCGTTGATGAGCGTCAGTTCGAGGTCGCCGCCGTGCGGGAGGATCAGGATCGAAGGATCCCAAGCGATCTCGTCCGGTTCGATGCGAACCGTCGCCTCCATCGTGCCGTCGGCCCGTTCGGTGGCCTGTTCGATGTTGCCGGTCCCGAGCACCCGGCCGATCGTCGCCCCGTTCTGGACGTCCAAGCCGACCGAGTGGAGCATGTCGGTGCGTTCCTTCGCTGTCGTCATCGGACCTCACCTCCTCGTGAATCCGTCTCCCGAAGGCACCCGAAGTTGATTTGCTGCGAACCGAATTCGTGAACGCGGTTCGAAAAAGTCAGGCGTGCGCGGGAGAACAGCAGTGGGTCGAACCAATTTCCCCGTACCGAATCGGACATTACGCCGGGTGCGGGGTGGCCAAAACCGGAGACCGCCGGACCGGGCGCCCGTACCGTTCGCACGGCCGGAACTACCGCTCAGACACCGAACCTGCCGAGGTTCATGACCTTGTCCCAGGCGCGGGTGAAATCGTGCACGAACTTCGCTTCGTCACTGGCGTAGACCTCGGCGATCGCGCGCAGCTCGGGATTCGACCCGAAGGTGAGGTCGACTCGGCTCGCAGACCACCGAACGCGACCGGTCGCCCGGTCTTTTCCCTCGAAAGTGCCTGATTCAGGAGTCCATTCGGTGCTCATGTCGAGGAGGTTGGTGAAGAAGTCGTTGGTGAGCTTGCCGGGTCGGGTGGTGAGGACGCCGAGTGGTGATCGGTGGTGGTTGCTGTTGAGCACGCGAAGCCCTCCGATGAGGGCGGTCATCTCGGGGGCGCTGAGCGTGAGTTGGTTGGCGCGGTCGACGAGGAGGTGCTCGGCGGGCAGCGCGGCGTGCGCGCTGGTGTGGTTGCGGAATCCGTCGGCCGTGGGTTCGAGCGCGGCGAAGGAGTCGACGTCGGTCCACTCCTGGGTGGCGTCGGTGCGTCCAGGAGTGAAGGGAACGGAGACGCCGTCGGCCGCGTGTTCGATGGCGGTGCAGCCTGCGAGGACGATGAGGTCGGCCAGCGAAACCCGTTTTCCAGCGGTCTGTTCGGTGTTGAAGCGCTCCTGGACCGCTTCCAGGGCGGCGATCACGGGCCCGGTGATGTCGGGATCGTTGACCTGCCAGTCGCGTTGCGGGGCCAGCCGGAGGCGAGCACCGTTCGAGCCGCCCCGCTTGTCGCTGTCGCGGTAGGTCGAGGCCGACGCCCACGCGGTGAACACCAGGTGCGGCACCGGAATGCCGAGGTCGAGGATCCGGGTCTTGAGCTCGGCGACGTCGTCGGAGTCGACGGGGTCGTGGTCGGCTTCGGGAACGGGGTCCTGCCAGATCAACCACTCCGCCGGGACCAGGGGCCCGAGGTAGCGCTGGCGGGGTCCCATGTCGATGTGGGTGAGCTTGAACCACGCGTGCGCGAAGGCGTCGGCCAGCTCGTCGGGGTGGGCGAGGAAGCGGCGTGCGATCGGTGCGTAGTCGGGGTCTTCCTGCAACGCGAGGTCGGTGGTCAGCATCGTGGGCGTGCGGGTCTTCGACGGGTCGTGGGGGTCGGGTGCGGTTCCCTGCCCCTGGCCGCCGCGGGGCACCCACTGCCACAGCCCGGCGGGGCTGAGCACGACGTCCCACTCGTAGGCGAACAGCGTCTCCAGGAAGGAGTTGTCCCACCGGGTCGGGGTGGGCGTCCAGATCCCTTCCAACCCGCTGGTGATGGCATCCGCGCCCGTGCCGGTGCCGTGGCTGCTCCGCCAGCCCATGCCCTGTTCTTCCAAGCCCGCGGCCTCGGGTTCGGCTGCCACGTGGTGCAGGTCGGCGGCGCCGTGGGATTTGCCGAAGGTGTGCCCGCCGACGATGAGCGCGACGGTCTCCACGTCGTTCATCGCCATCCGCCCGAACGTCGTGCGGATGGCCTTGCCCGCGGCGATGGGGTCGGGCAGCGTCGCGGGGCCCTGCGGGTCGACGTAGATCAGGCCCATCTCGTCGGCTGCGAGGGGTTGCTGGAGGTCTCGGACGCCGGTGTGGCGCTCATCGGCGAGCCAGGCCCGTTCCGGGCCCCAGTAGACGTCGGCTTCGGATTCCCACACGTCTTCGCGGCCTCCGGCGAAGCCGAGCGTGGTGAAGCCCATGGATTCCAGCGCGCGGTTGCCGGCGAAGATCATGAGGTCGGCCCAGGAGATGCTGCGGCCGTACTTCTGCTTGATCGGCCACAGCAACCTGCGTGCTTTGTCGAGGTTGCGGTTGTCGGGCCAGCTGTTGGTCGGGGCGAAGCGCTGCATCCCGGTGCTGGCACCGCCTCGACCGTCGGTGACGCGGTACGTCCCAGCGCTGTGCCAGGCCATCCGCAGCACCAGCGGCCCGTAGTGCCCGAAATCGGCCGGCCACCAGTCCTGCGAGGTGGTCAGGACCTCGTCGATGTCGCGGGCCAGCGTGTCGAGGTCGAGCTTCGCGAACTCGGCCGGGTAGTCGAAGTCCGGCCCTAACGGGTTCGCCGCGGGGTGGTGCTTGGCGAGGATCCTCAGGTCGAGCCTGTGCGGCCACCAGTCGCGGTTGTCCCCGCCCGCGGCGGGGTGGTTGCGGACCCGTTCAACGCGCCGCCGCAGGCTCTGGTCGTAGTTCCGGGTGATCGCCACGGCATCGGGGTTCTCCGGCATCGGAACCTCCCTCCCGGCAACCTCAGATGTCCAGCGCCCGCCGCACGGCCGGGGCGTTCCGCCGGGACACCGGCACCATGGCGTCCGCGTCGGTGTCCATCACCAGCAGCAGTTCGCCCTTGCACCGGCGTTCGACCTCGCGGACGCGTCCCACGTTGACCACGTACCGGCGGTGCACTCGCAGGAATCCGGCGTCGCCCTGCTCGGCTTCGAGCTTGTCGAGGCTGCCGGAAGCGGCCCGCAACCGGCCCTGATCGGTCGACAGCCAGACGTCGTTGCCCTCCGACTCGGCGAAGGAGACCTCGGACAGCCGCAGCAGCACCATCCGGTTCTCCCGCATCGCCACGATCCGGTCCGGCCTGCCCCGGTGGTTCGTACCGCTTTCGGCGCGCGGCAGCTGCTCGCCGTCGGCGACGCCGAAGAAGAGCAGGTTGCCGACCAGGTGCCCGGACAGGAACACCGGCCGGATGCTGACCGAGCTGGGCTCGTCGCTGAGATGGGTGTGGACCTGGGTCGTGCCGACCCAGTCGGGGTCGCGGGACGCCTGCTTGACGGCGTAGCGGGCGGCCTTGATCACCTCGGGCAACCTCGGGTTCCACCGCACCGCCGGATCGGTCGCGGGCGTCGAGCTCGGCACGCCGAGCAGCACTCCGGCGGTGTCGTCGGCGATCACCACGCGTCCCGCTGGGTCCAGCGCGGCCAGCGCCACGCCGGAGCGCGACCGGGCGTGGTGGAAGGCGGCGATCAGCTCGACGCTGCCGTCCTTGGCGCGCTGCACCAGCGTGCGCTGGGTGCGCGTGGCCGCGTTGCTCAGCCAAGCGCCTGCCGAGGTGGGTGGTTCGCTGCGCCAGCACGAGATGTTGAGCACCGCGATCGGCTCGCGCGTCACCACGTCCCGGATCGCCACACCCGCGCAGGTCCAGTCGTGGAAGGCCTGGCACCAGTGCTCGGCACCGCGGACCACCACCGGCGCGTGCGACTCCAGCGCCGTGCCCATGCCGTTGGTGCCCGTGGCCTGCTCCGACCAGCAGAACCAGGTGGACAGGTTGGCTTCGGCGGCGATCTCGCGGGTGGCCGGATCGCCCCACTCGGCCAGGATCCGGCCCGTGGCGTCGGCGACGGTCACCACGCCGCCGCCGTTGCTCACCTCGTGCGCCACCGACGCCGCGCGGAAGCCCAGCTCGGCGAACACGACGTCGTGTTCGAGCGTGTGGTCGACGTCGGCCACGGCGATGGGGGCCTTGGTGAGGCCCGGATCAACGCGGTACTGGTCGCGGCAGCGGTGCCAGGAGATAGCCACTTCGGGCCGCACGCCGCGGACGTCGTCCTCTCCGCGCACGAAGCGCTCCCACGCCCCGTACACGGTGGTGTTGCCGGGGACGCGGGACATCGGGTCCAGCCGGTGCACCTCTGCCATACAAGACCGCCTTTGGTCTCCCACCGAGCCGACCGGGGAATCATCGGATTCCGCGCTGCTCCAGGGTCTGCCTCCAGCTTATTCCCGAATCCCGGACCAGCACGATGAGAGACCACCACAAACCCCACCCGAGCACCACGAACCCCACCCGAGCACCCCCGAACCCGAGCCAGGCACCCCGAACCTGAACCCGGTGCACCCCTCCCAACGAACAGCGGTTCGGCACCGCCCGGCCCCCGATTTCCACTGAAGTCCGGTCCCGAACTTCAGTGGAAATCTGGTCCCGAACTTCAGTGGAAGTCTGGTTCCGGAGTTCAGTGGAAGTCTGGTTCCGGAGTTCAGTGGAAGTCTGGTTCCGGAGTTCAGTGGAAATCCGGTCAGGGGGCTGGTGGAGGCCGGATGTGGACGACGTGTCGCGTTCCGGACGGGTTGCCTGATCACGGCGGTCGTCGGGTTGCGGAAAACCGCCGTGATCAGGTGCCGGAATACAGGAGTATTCGGGGACCCGATTACGGCGGTTTCCGGGTGGTGCCGTGGGGGCTGAGGTGGTGCCGCGCTCAGTCGGCCAGCCACACCGCTGTGTCGGTGGGGAGGTGGTCGTCGGCCAGGTCGCCGCTGGCGAGCAGGATCCGGTCGTGGTCGGGCAACGGCTGCGGGTTGCTGGACATGTTGACCACGCAGGTGAATCCGGGCTCGCGGCGGAACGTCAGAACACCGCTGGGGGAGTCCAGCCAGCGCATCCCGCCTTCGCCCAGCGCGTCGAGCTCGCGCCGCAGGCGCAGCGCCCCGCGGTAGAGCTCCAGCGTCGAGGCCGCATCGCCGTCCTGCGCCTCGGCGGTGAGGTCTCGCCAGTCAGCAGGCTGGGGGAGCCAGGACTCCGCGGACCCGCGGGGGCCGAAGCCGAACGGCGGGGTCGAACCCGACCACGGCAGCGGCACCCGGCAGCCGTCGCGACCCCGCTCGGTGCGACCCGAGCGCTCCCACATCGGGTCCTGCAGGGCTTCCTCGGGGAGGTCTTCGACCTCCGGGAGCCCGAGCTCCTCTCCCTGGTAGACGTAGGCGCCGCCCGGCAGCGCGAGCATCAGCAGCGCCGCCGCGCGCGCCCGGCGCGTCCCGCGGGCCAGGTCCGGTTCGTCGAGGACCAGCTCGTCCTCGCCGATCGCGCGCTGGTCGTGCGGGACCCACGCCGTCTCCCTGCCGTACCGGGTCACGTGCCGGGGAACGTCGTGGTTGGACAGCACCCACGTCGGTGGTGCCCCGACCGCGGTCAAGCTCGCCATCGTCGAGTCGATGACCTCGCGCATCCGCTCCGGACTCCACGGGCACTTCAGGAAGTCGAAGTTGAACGCGGTGTGCAGACCACCGGGCCGCAGGTACCGGGCGAGTCGTTCCGGTGACGGCGCCCAAGCCTCGGCGACGAACTTGCGCTCGCCCGGGTACTCGTCGGCGATGCGGCGCCACCGGCGGTAGATCTCGTGCACCTCCTCGCGGTCCCAGTGCGGGTGCGCGAGGCGCTCGTCCGGCTCGCCGGTCAGGTCGGGCAACGCCGGGTCCTTGACCAGGCCGTGGGCGACGTCGATGCGGAAGCCGTCCACGCCGCGGTCGAACCAGAACCGCAGGACGTCGGCGAACTCGTCGTGGACGTCGGGGTTCGCCCAGTTCAGATCGGGCTGCTCGGGTGCGAACAGGTGCAGGTACCACTCCCCGTCGGCGACCCGGGTCCACGCGGGACCGCCGAACACCGACCGCCAGTTGTTCGGCGGCTGGTCGCCGTCGGAGCCCCGGCCGGACCGGAAGACGTAGCGGTGCCGTTCCGGAGCGCCCGGCCCGGCCGACAGCGCGTCCTGGAACCAGCGGTGCTGATCGGAGGTGTGGTTGGGCACGATGTCCGGGATGATGCGCAGCCCGTGCTCGTGCGCGTCGGCGATCAGCTTCTCCGCGTCGGCGAGGGTGCCGAAGCGCGGATCGATGTCGCGGAAGTCGGCCACGTCGTAGCCCGCGTCCGCCTGCGGCGAGCAGTACCACGGGTTGATCCACAACGCGTCGACGCCCAGATCCCGCAGGTAGGGCAGCTTCGACCGGATGCCCTCGATGTCGCCCATCCCGTCGCCGTCGGCGTCGGCGAAGCTGCGGATGTAGACCTGGTAGATCACCGCGTCGCGCCACCACGGATTCTCATCAGATCGATTGTGCTGCAACGGTTCTCCCTCTCCGACAGAGTCCACTTCGGTCATTTGAGCCCGCCCGAGGTCAGGCCGGCGATGATGCGGCGCTGGAAGATGAGCACGGCGATGACCAGCGGGACGGTGACGATCACGCCCGCAGCCATCTGGGTGCCGAAGGGCTGTTCGTGCCCCTGCGCGCCGACGAACTTCGAGATGGCGACCGTGACGGTCTGCATCTCCTTCTCGTTGACCATGGACAGCGCGATGATGAACTCGTTCCAGGCCATGATGAAGGTCAGGATCGCCGTGGTGAACACGCCGGGCGCCGCCAGCGGGACGATCACCTTGCGGAACGCCTGACCGGGCGTGCACCCGTCCACCATCGCCGCCTGCTCCAGCTCCACCGGCATCTGGCGGAAGAAGGTCGTCAGGTTCCACACCGCCAGCGGCAGCGCGAACGACAGGCTCGGCAGCACCATCGCCTGGTAGGTGTTGATCCAGCCGATGTCGGTGAACAGCTTGAGCAGCGGCACGATCAGCGAGATCCCCGGGAACATCGAGCAGGCGATGATCAGAGCCAGCACCGCGTTCTTGCCGCGGAACTGCAGCCGGGCCAGCGCGTAGGCGGTCGTCATGCCGATCACCAGGGTCAGCAGCGTGGTCACCGAGGCGACCACGAAGCTGTTCAGCAGCGCCCAGCCGAACCCCACGTCGGGGGCGAAGACGGCTCGGAAGTTCTCCAGCGACCACACCGCGGGCAGCGGGCTGAGGTCGAACTGGTCGGACGGACGCCGGAACGCGGTGGCCGCCATCCAGTAGAACGGGGCCAGGCAGTACAGCACGATCACCGCGACACCCGCGTGCGGCAACCAGCGCTTCCACGATCGGGTCGAGCGCGAACCGGTCATCACGCCACCGCCTTTCGGGTCTTGCGCGCGGCTTTCACCTGCGAGCGGGCTTCACCCAGCAGGTCCGCGCCCAGCAGCTTGACGAAGGCGAAGGCCACGACGGCGACGTAGCAGAACATGATCGTCGCGTAGGCCGCCGCGGGCCCGTAGCGCACGTTGGTGGCCTCCTGCCAGGCCAGCATCGACAGCGTCTCCACCGATTCCTTCTGCTGCCCGATCAGCACGAACGGCAGGTCGAACATGCGCAGCGAGTCGAGCATCCGGAACAGCACCGCCACCAGCAGCGCCGGACGCACTAGGGGGAGCGTGATGTGGGCGAACCGCTGCCAGGCGGTGGCGCCGTCGACCCGCGCGGCCTCGAAGACGTCGCGCGGGATCACCTGCAGGCCCGCCAGCACCAGCAGGCCCACGAACGGTGCGGTCTTCCACACCTCGGCCACGATCACGGCCAGCTTCGCCGGTCCGCCGTCGGCGCTCCAGAGCACCTGAGTTCCGAGCATCGCGTTGACCACGCCATCGGAGGCGAAGATCCACCGCCACAGCAGCGCCGAGACCGCAGTCGGAATCGCCCACGGCACCAGCACGCTCGCGCGCACCAGACCGCGCCCGCGGAACGCCCGGTGCATGATCAGCGCCATCACCACGCCGAGCGCCGCTTCCAGGACCACCGTCGTCGTGGTGAAGAAGGTGGTGTTCCACATGGCGTTCCAGAACCGCGCGGCCGCGGGACCGGTGAAGACCTCGGTGTAGTTGCCGAGTCCGGTGAACTGCTCGCCCTCGACCACGAACCCCTCGGCGTCGACGCCTTGGCCCTCGGTGAACAGCGACTGCCGCAGCGCCGCGACGATCGGGTAGACCACCACCAGACCGAGCACCAGCAACGTCGGCGACACCAGCATCCCGGCCAGTCGCGCGACGGCTGCGGCCTGGGGTGATCTCCGCCTGCGGCGATCGCGCGCCGCGAGGCGCCCGGACGAGGGCACGGCGGCGGATTCCACTTCTGTCGTCATCATCTACCTCCCCGCGAGTCCCGGGGGCGGCGCCGCGAACCGGCGCCGCCCCGCGCGCTCACTGCTGTCCGGTCAGCTCTTGGAGCCGGGCCTGCAGATCGGCCAGTGCCTGCTCGGAGGACTTCTCACCGTGCAAGGCCGCGTAGACGTGCTCCTGGATCACGTCGGTCACCTCGCCGTACTTGACCACCCGGGGACGCGGCTCGGCGCCCTCGATGGACCGCTTCAGCAGCGGCAGGTACGGGTACTTGGCCTGCATCGACGGGTCGTCGTAGAGCGCGCTGCGGGTCGGGGCCAGCGAACCCTGGTCCAGCCGCAGCCGCTGCTGCTCGGGGGCGGTGGAGAACTTGATGAAGTCGACCGCGGTGGCCTTGTTCTTGGCGAACGAGGAGATCGCCAGGCTGTGCCCGCCGAGGCTGGACACGCCGGGACCGGCGACGCCGGGCAGCGGCGCGACGTCGAACTTGCCCGCCACGCCCGAAGAACCGTCGGTCTTGGCCGCGTGCGAGTACTGGTTCGGCCAGGCGCGGCTGAACACGATCTTGCCTTCCATGAAGGCGCGGCGCGTCTCGGTCTCCTTGAAGGTGATCGCGTCGCGAGGGATCGTCCCGGAGCGGAATCCCTCGACGAGCGCGTCCAGACCGCGCTTGGCCTCGGGCGTGTTGACGTTGGGCTTGCCGTTCGGGTCGGTGATCACGCCGCCGGCGCCGTGCACCGCCTCGGCGAAGTTGACCGTGAGTCCCTCGTACTTCTCGTACTGCCCCGCGAAGCAGGACATCCCGGCGGCCTCCGGCAGGGCGAGCACCTTGTCGCAGGTCTGCCGCATCTCGTCCCACGTCGTCGGGGGCTGAGCGCCGGCCTTGGCCAGCAGATCCTTGCGGAAGTAGAGCATCGCGCCGTCGGAGGTGGCGGGGACGCCGTAGAGCCGGTCGCGGTACAGCGAGGTCTCGACGGTGGTCGGCACGAACTCGTCGATGCCGAACTGCTCCCGGGGAAGCGCGGTGATCCAGCGGTTCGCGGCGAACTCCGCGGTCCAGACGTTGTCGAGGTCGAGCACGGTGAACGCGTCGGACTTGGTCTGCGCGTTCTGCACCATCTGCTGGCGCTGGTCATCGGCGGAGGAGGAGAGCTCGATGAAGCGGACCTGCTCGTCGGGGTGCGCCTTGTTCCACGCCTCGACGATCTTGGGGTTGACGCTCTCCTCGTCCTTGCCCGCCACGAAGGTGATCGGGCCCCGGCCTTCGAGCGCGGCCGAGGGCTCGTTGGTGGCCGAACCGCCGCAGCCGGCGGTCAGTGCGGCGGTGCACGTCAGCACCGCGGCGATCGCTAACCGGTTTCTCTGTCTCATGTCACTCTCCATTGAGGACTCATCGAGCGCACGGGGTCTCCACCGCGCGATGCACCGGATCGATCCAGTGGCATCGTGCGGTCGTTTCTGCCTTCGATTCTTCGAATTGCGCCGGGCGCGATGCGCCCGCTTTCAGATCGCCAGCGAACGGCAGGTTCTCACCTGCGCTTACCAGCCTCCTTCATCTCCTCACAGTTCCGCGCTTCTGCGCGGAGGAGCCGTAGAACCTCGCACCACCAATTCGATCGGAACGGGCACGACGGTGCTTTTCCGGGAGTTCGAATCCAATTGGTCGATCAACAATTGCGCGGCGGTGGCTCCCTGCGCCCGCACCGGCTGGGCCACCGTGGTCAGGTCCACGTACTCGCTCATCTCGTGGTCGTCGAAACCCACGATCGACATGTCCTCCGGCGTCGACCGCCCGTGCCTGCGCAGCGAGCGCAACGCGCCCATGGCGATCTCGTCCGCGTAGGCGAAAACAGCCGTGGGCTGGTTACTTTCGGCGAGCAGGCGGTCCATCGCGCGCTCGCCACCCGCGATGGAGAACTCGCCGGGGACCATCCACTCGGGGCGCTGTTCGACGCCGTTGTCGTGGAGGGTTCGCAGGAACGCCTCGCGGCGGACCACCGGTGCGACGGCGCCCAGCGGTTTCGGTTCCAGTCCCTGGATCATCGCGATGTCGCGATGCCCGAGGTTGATCAGGTGCTGCACGGCCAGCCTGGTGCCGAGCCGGTCGTCGATGTGCACCGAGCTGAATCCCTCGGCCTCGTGCCCGACCAGGCCCAGCGGTACGTCCAACCCGCGCAGCCGGTCGGCTTCCCGCTCGGTGAGGTCCATCGAGAGCACCAGCACGGCGTCCACCCGCCCGCGCAACGGCAGTTCGCGGAAGAACCGCTCGCGGGACTCGACGTCCCCGGCGGTGTAGAGCATCAGGTCGTAACCGGCGGCCCGCAGGACCTGCTCGGCGCCGCCGATGATCTGCCCGAAGAACCACCGCCACACGAACGGGACGACGACGCCGATGCACAGCGTGCGTCCGGTCGCCAACCCGGAGGCCGAGCGGGAGATCGAGTAGTCGAGTTCCACGGCCAGCTCGGCGATGCGCTGCCGAGTCCGGTCCGACACCCCGGAGCGTCCGCGCAGCGCGCGCGACACCGTCGACGGCGAGACGCCGGCTCGCCGCGCGACCTCCTCGATGCCGACCACTCGCCCTCCCTCGATCGACCCGCTGTCCAGATCGCGAGGAATGTACTGTGGCCTGAGTCTCATGCGCAAGCGTTTGCGTTCACCCGGTGAGACGGCCGCTCCACGGGTGCTGTGACCAGGTGTTTCCGTCGCGCAAACGCCGTTGTGAAGTGGATGGGAGGCTTCCGCTGGCGCGCTCGCTCGCCGGAGCGGCGGACGTGGCGGCGACGGCGGGCGTCCTCGTCCGGCGTCCTCGCGCTCGACGCTCGTCGAGATCGAGGCTGCCTTCCTGGAGTGGCGACCAGGTTCCGAGTTGTCGATCAAGCGGCCGGTCTGTGAACAGGTCGGTAACGTTCCTCCGAACGGGTGTACACGCCTTCGTCGGGGTGACATTTTTCGGATCATGTCGCAGATCCGCCGTCGGTCGTTGATCAAGGCCGGTGGGGTGCTCGCCGGTGCGATGAGCATCGGTGGGCTGACCACCACCGCATCCGCCACGGGGTCGGTGTTCGCCCACGGCATCGCCTCCGGCGACCCGACCCCGGACGGCCTGGTGCTGTGGACGCGGGTCACTCCGGAGCCGGACGCGCTGCCCGGTTCCGGCGTCGGCGCGGCCTGCGCCGTCGACTGGGAGGTCGCCGCCGACGAGGGTTTCGCGAACGTGGTCGCGCGCGGCTCGCTGATCACCGGGGCGTGGCGCGATCACACGGTCAAGGTCGACGTCGCCGGTCTTCCCGCCGGGCAGTGGCTCTGGTACCGCTTCCGGGCGCTGGGCGAGGTGTCCCGGACCGGCCGCACCCGCACCGCGCCCGCGGCGGACGCGCCGCTGCAGCGGCTGCGAGTCGGCGTGGTGTCCTGCTCGAACTGGCAGGCCGGGCACTTCGCTGCCTACCGCCACCTGGCCTCGCGCGGCGACCTCGACGCGGTGCTGCACCTCGGTGACTACCTGTACGAGTACGCGCCCGGCGAGTTCCAGGCCCGCGACGTCGTGGTGCGCCCGCACGACCCGCCGGTGGAGATGACGACCCTGGAGCACTACCGGCGCCGCCACGCCCAGTACAAGACCGACCCCGACCTGGCCGATCTGCACGCCTCGGTGCCGTTCGTGGTCACCTGGGACGACCACGAGTCCGCCAACGACGCGTGGTCGGGTGGAGCCGAGAACCACACCGAGGGCGCCGAAGGTTCCTGGACCGACCGCAGGTCGGCCTCGCAGCGCGCCTACGCCGAGTGGATGCCGGTGCGCTACGAACCCGGAGGTTTCCTGCACCGGCGGCTGCGGTTCGGCACGCTGGCCGAACTGTCCATGTTGGACCTGCGCAGCCACCGGAGCCAGCAGGTCTCCACGCCGCTGGACCCGGGGATCGGCGATCCGGCGCGCACCATCACCGGCGATGAGCAGATGCGCTGGCTGACCGGTGGTCTCGCGAACTCCACGGCCCAGTGGAAGCTGATCGGCAACCCGGTGATGATCGCGCCGGTGCGGTTCCCCTCGACGCTGTCGATCGAGGAACGCCGCGCGATCGGCGAGCTCACCGGCACCCCGGAGATCCAGGGACTGCCCTACAACGTCGACCAGTGGGACGGGTACACCGCCGACCGCGACGAGGTCCTGGGCGTGCTGCACGAGCGGGGGATCACCGACACCGTCTTCCTCACCGGCGACATCCACTCGGCGTGGGCGGCAGAACTGCCCTTCTCACCCGCCACCTACCCGCTGGATGGCAACTCGGTGGGCACCGAGCTCGTGTGCACATCCGTGACCAGTGACAACCTCGACGACATCCTCCGCGTCCCGCCGCGCACCGCCTCGCTGGCGGTGGAGGCGGCGATCCGGGCCAACAACCCGCACGTGAAGCACCTGGACTTCGACTCGCACGGCTTCTCGGTCCTGGACGTCACCGCGGAACGCGTCCAGATGGACTGGTTCGCGCTGGACGACCGCACCCGGCCGTCCACCGGTGCCCAGCGCACCGTCTCGTTCGAGGTGCCCGCGGGAAGTCAGCAGGTGCACCAGGTTTCGGAGGGAATCCGGTGAATTCGCTGAACCGCCGCAGCTTCCTGCGCGCCGCAGGTGCCGGTGTGCTGCTGTCGGCATCGTCCCCCGCCGCCTGGGCGGCGGACGCCAAGCAGCTGCGCGCCTACGCGCTGGTCGTCGACGGGTGCCGGCCCGAGGAGATCAGTCCGGTGCTCACCCCTCGGCTGCACGAGCTCCGCGAGAGCGGGACGTCGTTCCCGGCGGCGCGATCGCTGCCGGTGATGGAGACGATCCCGAACCACGTGATGATGATGAGCGGCGTGCGCCCGGACCGCACCGGCGTCCCGGCCAACTCGGTGTTCGACCGCGCCGAGGGCCAGGTCCGGACCCTCGACCGCTCCTCCGACCTGCGGGCCGAGACGCTGCTGGAGCTCTTGCGCGGCCACGGCAAGGTCACCGGCAGCGTGCTGAGCAAGGAGTACCTCCACGGCATCTTCGGCACCCGGGCGACCGTCCGCTGGGAGCCGGAGCCGATCGTGCCGATCAGCGGCCACGCACCGGACGCGTTCACCGCGGAGGCGTTGGTGTCCGTGGTGGACAGCGCGGATCCGGACCTGGTGTTCGCGAACTTCGGCGACGTCGACCGCGTCGGCCACACCGACCTGACCGGCACCACGCTGCACGCCGCCCGCGCGGCGGCGCTGGCCTCCGCGGACGCCCAGGTGGGCCGCTTCGTCGACCACCTGCGCAGCACGGGGCGCTGGGAGTCCAGCGTGCTGCTGATCCTCGCCGACCACTCGATGGACTGGTCGCTGCCGCATCGCGTGATCTCGCTGCGCCCGGTCCTCGACTCCGACCCGGCGCTGGCGGGCCGCACCGAGATCGCCCAGAACGGTGGCGCGGAACTGCTGTACTTCACCGGCCCCGACGCCGAGCGCCCCGCGGCCGTGCAGCGCATGCGCGAGCTGGCGGAGGCAACCGAGGGCGTGCTGTCCGTCCACCATCCCGCCGAACTCCGCCTGGGCCCCGAAGCGGGCGACCTCGTCGCCTACTGCGAAGAGGGCTGGCGCTTCACCGACCCGGAGCTGGTCTCCAACCCCATCCCGGGCAATCACGGGCACCCGGTCACGGAACCGATCCCGTTCTTCATCACCGGAGGCCACCCCGCAGTCCGCCGGGGCACCACGACCCCGGCACCGGCGACCACGATGGACGTAGCCCCCACCCTCGCCACCCTCTTCGGCCTCCCCACCACCCACTACGACGGCACACCCCGCACCGAAGCCTTCAACCCCACACCCACGTGACCGAACCCCACACCGACACCCTCCCGCCCCGGCACCGCCCGGTGAACCCCAGCA
Organism: Saccharopolyspora sp. NPDC049357; assembly: GCF_040677225.1. NCBI lineage: Bacteria > Bacillati > Actinomycetota > Actinomycetes > Pseudonocardiales > Pseudonocardiaceae > Saccharopolyspora > Saccharopolyspora sp. NPDC049357. Next base: position 118,224 of record NZ_JBFAQJ010000005.1, read on the forward strand.
CCATCCGCCAAGTCCCGCTCCACACGTCCCGTTCCGCACGGCATCCCCGGGTTGCCCCCGGTAATCCACCCCGGGTTGCCCCGGTAATCCACCCCCGGGAGTGTCGGGTTTTCGGCGCAAGTGGTCGTGTCCCATCTCCAGCTGGGTTTCCCGATTTCAGTGGAAGTCCGTGGTCGGATTTCAGTGGAAATCGGAACCCGGGTTTCCACTGAAATCCGGGAACCCGGGTGACCACCACGCGTCTGCACGGTCCCTCCACCCCCGGGAAACCGCGGTAATCGGGTGCCGGGATACCGGGATAAAACCGCGGGACCCGGAAAACCGCGGTAGTCGGGTCACGGGGTCTTCGGGTCCGATTACCGGGGTAATCCGGGTTTTGGTGGGGTGGGCTGGGGTTGGTGTTTGGGGTCGGTCTCGCGGCGTCAGGTGAGGCGGATCTGGCGGTTGACGTCCTTGTAGAGGAGGTAGCGGAAGGGGCCGGGTCCGCCCGCGTAGCAGGCTTGGGGGCAGAAGGCCCGCAGCCACATGAAGTCGCCTTCCTGGACCTCGACCCAGTCGCCGTTGAGGCGGTAGACGGCCTTGCCCTCCAGGACGTAGAGGCCGTGCTCCATGACGTGGGTTTCGGCGAAGGGGATCACGCCGCCGGGCTGGAAGGTGACGATGTTGACGTGCATGTCGTGGGCGAGGTCGTCGGGGTCGACGAAGCGGGTGGTCGCCCAGGCGCCGTTGGTGTCGGGCATCGGTGTCGGCGCGATGTCCTGCTCGCGGGTCACGAACGGCTCGGGCGCGGAGATGCCGTCGACGAACTCGTAGGGCTTGCGCACCCAGGAGAACGTCGCGGGGGAGTCGCCCGGGTTGCTGACCGACCAGTCGGCTCCGGCGGGCAGGTAGGCGTAGCCGCCGGGTTCGAGGTGGTGGCGGGTGCCGGCGATGGTCAGGTCCAGTTCGCCGGTCATGAGGAACACGACGGATTCGACGCCGGGTTCGGGTTCGGGGTTGCTGCTGCCGCCTCCGGGGGCGATCTCGACGAGGTACTGGGCGAAGGTGGTGGCGAAGCCCTGGACGGGCTTGGCCAGCACCCAGGCGCGGGTGCGGGTCCAGCCGGGGAAGTTGCTGGTGACGATGTCGCGCAACACGCCGCGCGGGATCACGGTGTAGGCCTCGGTGACGATCGCCCGGTCGGTGAGCAGATCGGTCTGCGGCGGCAGACCACCGGTAGGAGCGAAGTACGACGGCGTGTTCAAGCTGACTCCTCCTCGACGGGAAACCCGACCTAGCCGACGCCCGTGACCTGCGAAATTCATGTATACAAAAGGGCGCCTGAGGAGCAGGATAGGCAACCTCGGCCCGATGCGGAAGCCCCCGCGCCCGCCGCCGAGATCACATCGGACTCCGCTACCGGGCAGTATTGACGGACGCCTGCGCGCGCCTTACCGTCTTCTCCAACTCGCACGTATACTTTCGCATCGCGGAAATGACCCATCTCGCAGAGTGGCGGGGTGGAGCTTGGAGGCGGCCAGTGACTGCCACGAACGACCAATCCGATGTGGACCTCCCGCCCGCCTCAAGTGAGCGGCTGTACAGCTACGACCTGGCTCCCACGAAGAAGGAGGGGCGCCGCTGGGGCGCCTACAACGTCTTCACGCTCTGGGCCAACGACGTGCACAGCCTCGGCAACTACGCCTTCGCGATCGGCCTGTTCGCGCTCGGGCTCAACGTCTGGGGCATCCTGGCCGCGTTCGTGCTGGCCTCGGCGCTGCTGTTCCTGCTGCTGACGATGTCGGGCTACATGGGGCACAAGGCGGGCGTGCCCTTCCCGGTGATGAGCCGGATCGCGTTCGGCACCAAGGGCGCGCAGATCCCGGCGGCCGTGCGCGGGGTCGTGGCCATCGCCTGGTTCGGCATCCAGACCTACCTCGCCTCCTCGGTGCTCGACGCGCTGCTGGTCGCGATCTTCCCCGGGCTGAGGTCGCTGGAAGACCAGTCGGTGCTGGGTCTTTCGCTGCTCGGCTGGATCACCTTCCTGGCGCTGTGGGCGGTCCAGGTCCTCATCGTCAGCTACGGCATGCACGTCATCCGCAGGTACATGGCGGTGGCCGCGCCGACCACGCTGATCACCATGCTGGGCCTCGCGGCCTGGATGTTCGCCCGCGCGGACTTCTCGATCTCGATGTCCACGGCCCAGCCGCTGACCGGCGGGGCGATGTGGTTGCAGATCCTGCAGGGCGCCGCGCTGTGGGTGGTCATCTACGGCACGTTCGTGCTGAACTTCTGCGACTTCACCCGTTCCGCCAAGAGCCGCCAGTCGATCGTGCTGGGCAACCTGGTCGGCATCCCGGTGAACATGCTGTTCTTCGCCGGAATCGTGGTCGTCCTCAGCGGGGCGCAGTTCAAGATCAACGGCCGGGTGATCACCAGCCCGACCGACATCGTGCAGACGATCCCCAACACCTACCTGCTGGCGCTGGCCTCGCTCGCGCTGATCGTGCTGACGATCGCGGTCAACCTGCTGGCCAACTTCGTCGCCCCGATCTACGTGCTGGTCAACCTCTTCCCGAAGCGGCTGAACTTCCGCCGCGCGGGACTGGTGAGCGCGGTGATCGGCCTGGTCATCCTGCCGTGGAACCTCTACGACAGCCCGGTGGTGGTCAACTACTTCCTGGGCGGTCTGGGTGCGCTGCTCGGCCCGCTGTTCGGCGTGATCATGGCCGACTACTGGCTGATCCGGAAGACGCGGGTGAACGTCCCGGAGCTCTACACCGAGGACAGCAACGGCGAGTACCACTACACGCGCGGATACAATCCGAAGGCGGTCTGGGCGTTCATCCCGGCCGCGGCGATCGCCGTGGTGCTGGCGCTGGTGCCGGCCTTCAGCTCGGTCGGCGGGTTCTCCTGGTTCATCGGCGCGATCCTCGGCGCGATCATCTACGCGGTCATCGGCGACCGCAAACCGGACGCGCGGGACGTGGACGGGGAGACCATCGCCGTCGCCGCGGAATGAGACCGCGGATCAAGGGTTTTCGGAGAAAGTCGGTTTCATGCGCATTCTCGTCGTGAACGTCAACACGACCAAGTCCATCACCGATTCCATCGGTGAGCAGGCCGCCTCGGTCGCCTCGCCCGGGACCGAGATCGTCCCGCTGACACCGTCTTTCGGGGCGGAGTCGGTGGAGGGCAACTACGAGAGCTACCTCGCGGCGGTCGCCGTGATGGAGGCCGTGCGGGCCTACCCGGAACCGTTCGACGCGGTCATCCAGGCCGGGTACGGCGAGCACGGCCGCGAGGGGCTGCAGGAGCTCCTCGACGTCCCGGTCGTGGACATCACCGAGGCGGCGGCGAGCACGGCGCAGTTCGTGGGCCGCAGCTACTCGGTGGTGACCAGCCTGGATCGCACGGTGCCGCTGATCGAGGACCGGTTGCACGCGGCCGGTCTCAGCGCCCGCTGCGCGTCGGTGCGCGCGAGCGGGCTGCCGGTGCTGGACCTGGAACGCGATCCGCAGGCGGCCGTGGACGCCATCGTGGAGCAGGCGGTCAGCGCGGTGCGCGACGACCGGGCGGAGGCGATCTGCCTGGGCTGCGGCGGCATGTCCGGACTCGCCGAGCGGGTCGTGGATCGCACCGGCGTTCCGGTGATCGACGGCGTGACGGCGGCGGTGACGATCGCGGAGTCCCTCGTCCGGCTCGGCCTGAAGACCTCGAAGGTGCGCACCTACGCCCCGCCGCGCCCGAAGGAGCTGAAGAACTGGCCGCCGGTGTGATGGTGTGAAACCACGTGAAGAAGCCGGGCCTCCGACGTGGAGGCCCGGCTTCTGCCATGCGTGGCGGCGGTTCTGGTCCGAACCGCCCGGGGTCGATGTCGCTCTTGCCGGGTCGGTTCGGACCGGAACCACCCGCGGCTCAGACCTCGCCGCGGGTGAGCAGCTTGCCGTGCCGCTGCGAGGTGTCCGCGCCGTCACCGGCGATCTGGGTTCCGCGCAGCCAGGTCTCGCGCACGACACCGGCCAGCGGACGGCCGTGGTAGGCCGAGACCGGGTTGCGGTGCTGGAGCTTGGCGACGTCGACGACGAACGCGTCGTCCGGCGCGAACACGCACAGGTCCGCGTCGTTGCCCACGGCGATCGAGCCCTTGCTGCGCATCCCGGCGAGTTCGGCGGGCTTGCGCGCCATCCAGGTCACCACGTCGGGCAGGTCGTACCCGCGCTGGCGCGCCTGGGTCCAGATGGCCGACAGGCCCAGCTGCAGGCTGGAGACCCCGCCCCACGCGACGCCGAAGTCGCCGGTGTCGAAGCGCTTGAGCTCCGGCGTGCAGGGGGAGTGGTCGCTGACGATGCAGTCGATCGTGCCGTCCGCGAGGGCCTTCCACAGCAGTTCGCGGTTGGCGGCCTCGCGGATGGGCGGGCAGCACTTGAACTGGGTGGCGCCGTCGGGGATCTCCTCGGCGGTGAAGCTCAGGTAGTGCGGGCAGGTCTCGACGGTCACCCGCACGCCCTCGGCGCGGGCCGAGGCGATCAGCGGCAAGGCGTCCGACGAGGCCAGGTGCAGGATGTGCACCCGGGCTCCGATGCGCCGGGCCAGCTCGATGACCTGAGCGATCGCGACGTTCTCCGCGCCCTTGGGGCGGGAGGCGAGGAAGTCCCCGTAGTCCTCGCCGTGCGGGGTCGGGGCCTCGTCGATCGCGTCGGAGTCCTCGGCGTGCACGATCATCATCGCGTCGAACCCGGCCAGCTCGCGCAGCGCGGTGTCGAGCTGGGAGGAGTCCAGCGGCGGGAACTCGTCGACGCCGGAGTGCAGCAGGAAGCACTTGAAGCCGAACACGCCGGCCTCGTGCAGGCCGCGCAGCTCGTCGAGCTTGCCGGGGATCGCGCCGCCCCAGAAGCCGATGTCGACGTGCGCCTTCTCCCGGGCGGTCTTGCGCTTGACCTCCAGCGCGTCGGTGTCGACCGTCGGCGGGAGGCTGTTGAGCGGCATGTCGACGATGGTGGTGACCCCACCGGCGGCCGCCGCGCGGGTGGCGGTCTCGAAACCCTCCCACTCGGTGCGGCCGGGGTCGTTGACGTGCACGTGGGTGTCGACGAGTCCGGGCAGCAGCACCTCGTCGTCGGCGAGCTCGACGATCCGGTCGCCCTGCAGCTCGGCGTCGAGCGGTTCGACGGCGGCGATGCGGCCGTCCCGGATGCCGACGCTGCCGGACGTCTCACCGTGCGGGCCGATGAGTCGCTGCGCCCGGAAGACCAGGTCGAACGGCGTTGTTGAGCGGACCAACGCGGCACCTCCCTCGAACATCGATCACGAGGGATCGAGTTTCGCGATACGAAAGTATATTTGAACGTATACGTAAACTATGGCGAGCTGGTTGCGCCAGTCAAGGGAGGCGAGCGGGGTTTCAGTGCACCATGCGCTCGAGCACCATCGCGCGGCTCGCGCGCACGTGCTTGCGGGCGATCTCCGACGCCCGCTCGGCGTCACCGGCTGCTATGGCCGCGTAGAGCTCCGCGTGCTCGGCGCAGACGCGCTCCGGCTCCAGGTTCAGCCGGAACAGGGCGGCCAGCCGTCCGTGCAGCGGTTCGAGCATCGATGCCAGCAGCTCGTTGCGGGAGACCGCCACGAGCTTGTCGTGGAACTCGGTGTTGGCCTCCGACATCGCGTCGGTGTCGGAGGAGTCCAGCGCCTCGCGGGCGCGGGTCGCCAGCTCGCCCAGCCGTTCCACGTCGGCGGAGTCGCTGCGCTCGGCGGCGAGCCGCGCGGCCAGCGCTTCGAGGGCTTCGCGCACGTCGAAGAGCTCTTCGAGCTGCTGCCGGTCGAGGCTGCGGACGAACACGCCGCGCCGGCGCGGCCGGACCTCGACCATGCCCGCGCTCTGCAGCATCCGGATCGCCTCCCGCACCGGGACGCGGGAGATGCCGAACTCGATGGCCAGTTCCTGCTCGAAGATCCGGTCGCCGGGCCGCAGTCGCCCGTCGCTGATCCGGGCCTGCAGCTCGTCGTGGACCTGATCGCGCAGCGGAACGCGCGGTTCCCCCTCGGGCACTTCGGTCACGGCAACCTCACGAATCACGGCTTCGGCGAGCGTGCATCACGCCCAGCACGTTAGTGCGTTCGCGGTGACGGCAGGTCTCGCGGGTCACGTGTCGCCGCGGAGGGTGAGGTCGAAGGTGTAGCGGGAGGCGCGGTAGACGTGCGTGCCGTACTCGACGATGGCGCCGGTGTGGTCGTGGGTGATGCGCTGCGCGGTCAGCAGCGCGGCCCCCGGCGGCTCGTCGAGCAGGGCGGCTTCCTCGTCGGTGGCGGTGCGGGCGCCGATGGTCTGCTGGGCGGCGTGCAGGCGGACGCCCGCCGCGCGCAGGAGCTGGTAGAGGCCGCGTTCGCTCAGGTCCTCGTCGCTGGGCCGGATCAGCGCGGCCGGGAGGTAGTTGCGCATCCGGGCGATCGGCTCGCCGCGCGCGCTGCGGACGCGCTCCAGGTGCAGCACCTCGTCCTGTTCGGACAGACCGAGCGCGCGGGCGGCCTCTTCGGGCGGGTGGCAGATCTCGTTGACCAGCACGCGCGTCGTGGGGTGCGCCTCGATGCCGGTGAGGTCGTCGTGGAGGCTGCTCAGCTCCAGCGAGCGCTTGACGTGGTTGAACACGACCTGCGTGCCCGCGCCGCGCTTGCGCACCACGAGCCCCTTGTCGACCAGCGACCCGATCGCCTGCCGGATGGTGGGGCGGGACAGCCCGAGGTTGCCCGCCAGCTCGATCTCGTTGTCCAGGCGCGCGCCGACGGGCAGCGCTCCGGACGTGATGGCCTCCTCGATCTGGCTCGCCACCTGGAAGTACAGCGGGACGGGGCTGCGGTGGTCGACCGAGATCTGCCTGGCTGGATCCCACCGGGGGTCCTGGGATCGGTGTCGCATGGCGGTCACGCCGCTCACGATATCAAGAACACACGACGTAAATAAGTCCGTATGTGCTGACAAAGTCTTGACAGCGATGTGGCGCCCACGTAGACAAAGGGACGTCCGTGCACCGGCCGCAACGAGCGGCCGCGTCCGTTGGAGGGGCTTCTGCCATGAGGGATCGGTTCGACGTGATCACGATGGGCCGGATCGGGGTCGACATCTACCCGCTGCAGACCGGCGTGCCGCTGCCGCAGGTGGAGACGTTCGGCAAGTACCTCGGCGGTACCGCCACCAACGTGGCCGTCGCCGCCGCCCGGCTCGGCCACCGCAGCGCGGTCATCAGCCGGACCGGGGCCGATCCTTTCGGCGAGTACATCCACCAGGCGCTGCGCGGTTTCGACGTCGACGATCGGTGGGTGAGCTCCGTCGAGCAGTACCAGACCCCGGTCACCTTCTGCGAGCTGTTCCCGCCGGACGACTTCCCGCTGTACTTCTACCGCCGACCCAAGGCCCCCGACCTGGAGATCCACGTCGACGAACTGGACCTGCAGGCCATCGAGGACGCCCGCATCTTCTGGATGACCGGTACCGGACTGGCCGAGGAGCCGAGCCGCTCGGCGACGCTCGCGGCGCTGCGGCACCGGGCCAAGCGCGGCACCACGGTCTTCGACCTGGACTGGCGGCCGATGTTCTGGCCGGACCAGGCCGAGGCGCGCCGCTGGTACCAGGAAGCGCTCGCCCACGTCACGGTCGCGGTCGGCAACCTCGACGAGGTCGAGACCGCGGTCGGCACCCGTGACCCGGAGGAGGCCGCCGAGCGGCTGCTGGAGCTCGGGGTGGAGCTGGCGGTGGTCAAGCAGGGGCCGAACGGCGTCCTCGCGCGCACGCGCGAGGAGAGGACGGTGGCACCACCGGTCCCGGTCGACGTCGTCAACGGGTTGGGAGCCGGAGACGCCTTCGGCGGCGCGTTGTGCCACGGACTGCTGCACGGCTGGGCGCTGGAGCGGACCATGCGCTTCGCCAACGCGGCCGGCGCGCTGGTCGCCGGCCGCCTCGCGTGCTCCTCGGCGATGCCCTACGCGCACGAGGTCGAGGAGACGTTGTCGACGAACTCCGGCTCGGCGCTGAGCGCATGAGCACGGCGGAAAGTGAGATCCGGGTGTCCCCATTGAGCATCACCGAACTGTTCGAGGTGCGCGCGACGCGTCCTGAGGCCATCGCCGAGGCCGCCGCGCTGCGCGTGAGACGGCCGCTGCTCGGCGAGTCCGGTCGCATGATGATCGTCGCCGCCGACCACCCCGCGCGCGGTGCGCTGGCGGCGGGCGGGAATCCACTGGCGATGGCCAATCGCGCGGACCTGCTGGACCGGCTGTGCACCGCGCTGCAGCGACCGGGCGTGGACGGGGTGCTGGGCACCGCCGACGTGCTGGAGGACCTGCTGCTGCTCGGCGCGCTGGAGGACAAGGTCGTCATCGGCTCGATGAACCGGGGCGGCCTGGCGGGCTCGGCGTTCGAGCTCGACGACCGGTTTACCGGCCACCGCGCCGAGGACCTGCACCGGATGCGCTTCGACGCGGGGAAGCTGCTGCTGCGGCTGGACCTGAACGACCCGGGGTCGCTGAACACCATGCAGGGAGCGGCCCACGCCATCAACGAGCTCGCGGAGCGCGGGCTGATCGCGATGGTCGAGCCGTTCCTGTCCCGGCGCGTGGAGGGCAACGTGCGCAACGACATCTCGGCCGAGGCGGTGGCGCGCTCGATCGCGATCGCTTCGGGGCTGGGAGGAACCTCGGCCTACACCTGGCTGAAGGTGCCGGTGGTCGACGAGCTCGACGAGATCGGCCGGGCGCTGGAGACCACCACGCTGCCCACGGTGCTGCTGGGCGGCGAGGTGCCCGACGATCCGGCCGCCACCCAGGAGAGGTGGCACAAGGCGCTGCAGCTGCCCAACGTGCGCGGGCTGGTCGTGGGCCGGAGTCTGCTGTACCCGCACGACGACGACGTCGCGGGCGCGGTCGACGCCGCGGTCGCACTGCTGTAGAGAGGGAGAAGTGGTGAGCAACAAGGGTTTTCACCTCGCCGACGGGGATTCCGCGCGTGCCGGGTACCGCACCTTCGTCGACCCGGACTCGGCCGGCTGGGGGTATTCCTCGCTGCGGGTGCTGGAGCTGGCGGCCGGTGAGTCGCGCGAGTTCGACACCGGTGAGAGCGAGTGGATCGTGCTGCCGCTCAGCGGTTCCTGCACGGTCTCCTGCGACGGCGAGGTCTTCGAGCTCGCGGGCCGTGCGAGCGTCTTCGCGGGCGTCACCGACTTCGCCTACGTGCCCAGGGACGCCTCGGTGCGCGTCGAGAGCAGCCGCGGCGGGCGGTTCGCGCTGACCGGTGCGCGCTGCGAGAGCCGGCTTCCCGCGCGCTACGGACCGGCCTCGGGCGTGCCGGTGGAACTGCGGGGTGCGGGCCAGGCCAGCAGGCAGGTCAACAACTTCGGCGCGGCGCACGTGTTCGAGGCCGACCGGCTGATCGCGGTGGAGGTGCTGACCCCGGCGGGCAACTGGTCCTCGTTCCCGCCGCACAAGCACGACGAGGACCGCGAGGGCGAGTCGCGGCTGGAGGAGATCTACTACTTCGAGATCGCCGATGCGCACGGCACTCCCGGCGTCGGCTACCAGCGCGTGTACCCGTCGGGCCCGGACAGCGCCACCGACGTGCTCGCCGAGGTGCGCAGCGGCGACGTCGTGCTGATCCCGGACGGCTGGCACGGACCGTCGATGGCGGTGCCCGGCTACGACATGTACTACCTCAACGTCATGGCCGGTCCCTCGCCGGACCGCGCCTGGCTGATCTGCGACGACCCCGCGCACGCGTGGGTGCGCGGCACCTGGGCCGACCAGCCGGTCGACGCCCGGCTGCCGTTCTACCCGGCTCCGTCCGAAGTGGAGGCACGATGACGACGCGGAGGCTGACCGTCGCGCAGGCCCTGGTGCGGTTCCTGGCCCAGCAGCACACCGAACGCGACGGGGTGCGGCATCGGCTGGTCGAAGGGTGCTGGGGGATCTTCGGGCACGGCAACGTCGCCGGTGTGGGCCAGGCGCTGCTGGAGTCCGGCGACCGGATGCCCTACCTGCAGGGGCGCAACGAGCAGTCGATGGTGCACGCGGCGGTCGGGTTCGCCCGGCAGCGCAACCGGATGTCGACCTACGCGGTCACCACCTCCATCGGTCCGGGCGCGACGAACCTGGTCACCGGCGCGGCGCTGGCGACCATCAACCACCTGCCGGTGCTGCTGCTTCCCGGCGACGTGTTCGCCACCCGACCGGCCGATCCGGTCCTGCAGCAGCTGGAAGTGCCGCACGCGCGCGATGTTTCGGTCAACGACTGCCTGCGTCCGGTCTCGCGCTACTTCGACCGCATCTGGCGGCCCGAGGCGCTCATCCCCTCCGCGCTGGAGGCGATGCGGGTGCTCACCGACCCGGTGGAGACCGGCGCGGTGACCCTGGCGCTGCCGCAGGACGTGCAGGCCGAGGCGTTCGACTGGCCGGAGGAGTTCTTCGCCGAGCGCGTCTGGCGGGTGCACCGCCCGGTGGCCGACCCGGAGTCGGTGTCGGACGCCGTCGAGGCGATCCGGGGAGCGCGCCGACCGCTGATCATCGCAGGTGGGGGAGTGCACCACAGCGGAGCCGAGCGGGAACTGTCCGACCTCGCTGAGCGCACGGGCATCCCGGTGGCCGAGACGCAGGCCGGACGCGGTTCGCTGCGCCACGACCACCCGTGCGCGATGGGCTCGATCGGGCACACCGGCACCGAGGTGTCCGACGACCTCGCCCGCGAGGCCGACCTGATCATCGGTGTCGGCACCCGCTACTCGGACTTCACCACCGCGTCGCGCACGCTGTTCGCGGACCCGGACGTGCGGTTCGTCAACGTCAACATCGCCTCGATCGACGCGCACAAGCAGGCCGCCACGCCGGTCATCGGCGACGCGCGCACCACCCTGCGGCAGCTGTCGCAGGCCCTGTCCGGCCACCGCGTCGCCGACGACCACGCCGAGCGGGCCAGGTCGGGTGCTCGCCGCTGGGCCGAGGTCATCGACTCGGTCACGCGCGGCGCCGGTGCGGAACGACCGGGCCAGGCCGAGGTCATCGGTGTCCTCGACGAGGTCCTCGGGGAACGGGACGTGGTCATCAACGCGGCCGGTTCGCTGCCGGAGGACCTCAACAAGCTGTGGCGCGCCAAGGACCCTCAGCAGTACCACGTCGAATACGGCTACTCCTGCATGGGATACGAGATCCCGGCCGCGATCGGCGCCCGACTGGCCGACCCCTCGCGCGAGGTGTTCGCGCTGGTCGGCGACGGCACCTATCTGATGATGCCGACCGAGCTGGTCACCGCGGTGCAGGAAGGCATCAAGATCAACCTGGTGCTGGTGCAGAACCACGGCTACGCCTCCATCGGCGGGCTCTCCGAGAAGGTCGGCGGCGAGCGCTTCGGCACCGCCTACCGCTACCGCACCGGCGACGGCACCTTCACCGGCGAACCGCTGCCGGTGGACCTGGCCGCCAACGCGGCGAGCCTCGGCATGCGCGTGCTGCGCGCCGAGACCAACGACGAACTGCGACGAGCCCTCCGCGACGCCCGGGAGGACCCCCGGCCCACGGCGGTCTACGTCGAAACCGACCCCGCCAAGGCGCAGCTGCCACCCGAAGCGTGGTGGGACGTCCCGGTCGCCGAGATCGCCACTCGTGAATCGACCCGCGAGGCCCGCAAGCGCTACGAGGACCAGGTAGCCGCGCGCCGCCACCACCTGTGAGAGGAAGCAGTGAAGACCATCCAGCACTTCATCGACGGCAAGCACGCCGACGGCACCTCCGGCCGTCATGGCACGGTCACCGACCCGGCCACCGGCGAGGCCACCGGGCAGGTCCCGCTCGCCTCGGTCCCCGAAGTGGACACCGCAGTCTCAGCGGCTGCCAAGGCCTTCGAGAGCTGGGGCACCACCTCGCTGGCCAAGCGCACCCAGGTGATGTTCCAGTACCGCGAGCTGGTCAACGCCCACCGCGACGAGATCGCCGAGCTGATCACCGCCGAGCACGGCAAGGTGCACTCCGACGCGCTCGGCGAGATCGCGCGCGGACTGGAGATCGTCGAGCTGGCCTGCGGCATCCCGCAGCTGCTCAAGGGCGAGACCTCCACCCAGGTCTCGACCCGCGTGGACGTGGAGTCGATCCGCCAGCCGGTCGGCGTCGTCGCGGGCATCACCCCGTTCAACTTCCCGGCGATGGTGCCGATGTGGATGTTCCCGGTGGCCCTGGCCTGCGGTAACACCTTCGTGCTCAAGCCCAGCGAGAAGGACCCGTCGGCGACGCTGCGGCTGGTGGAACTCGCCCACGAGGCAGGCGTTCCGGACGGCGTCCTCAACGTCGTGCACGGCGACAAGACCGCGGTGGACCGGCTGCTGGAGCACCCGGACGTCGACGCCGTGAGCTTCGTCGGGTCCACCCCGATCGCCAAGCACGTCCACGACACCGCGGGCGCGCACGGCAAGCGGGTGCAGGCGTTGGGCGGAGCGAAGAACCACATGCTCGTGCTCCCCGACGCCGACCTGGACCAGGCGGCCGACGCGGCCGTTTCCGCCGCTTACGGCAGTGCGGGGGAGCGTTGCATGGCCGTCTCGGTGGTCGTGGCGGTCGACCCGATCGGCGACGAGCTCGTCGGCAAGATCGCCGACCGCGCCCGCGCGCTGACCATCGGACCGGGCAACGACCCGGCGTCCGAGATGGGCCCGCTGATCACCGCGGAGCACCGCGACAAGGTCGCCTCCTACGTGCCCCGGGCCCGTGAGCAGGGCGCCGAGGTCGTGGTGGACGGGACCGGCCTGGTCGTCGAGGGCCACGAGGGCGGGTTCTTCACCGGGGTCAGCCTCGTCGACCAGGTCACCCCGGAGATGGACGTCTACGCCGACGAGATCTTCGGCCCGGTGCTGGCGGTCGTGCGGGCGGAGAACTACCAGGAGGCGCTGACGCTGATCAACCGATCCCGCTGGGGCAACGGCACCGCCATCTTCACCCGCGACGGCGGCGCGGCCCGACGCTTCCAGATGGAGGTGCGGGCGGGAATGGTCGGCGTGAACGTGCCGATCCCGGTGCCGGTGGGCTACCACTCCTTCGGCGGCTGGAAGGACTCGCTGTTCGGCGACCACCACATCTACGGCAACGACGGCGTGCACTTCTACACCCGGGGCAAGGTCATCACCACCCGCTGGCCCGACCCCAGCGACGGCGGCGTCGACCTCGGTTTCCCCAGCAACAGCTGAATTGCCCTTTGCAGGCGGCGGAGCCGCCTTCTCCTGGCCCCACCCCAGCAACTGGCACCGCCGCGGGTTCTGAGACGTCGTCTGGCGAGTACGCCGCGACGCCGTGCATATGGCATACATCAGGAGTGGCGCACGGAGTCCAGACGGCGTCTCAGGTTCCGCTACCCGCACCGCCACGCACGTTGAGTTGAGGAACAGGTTTTGAGCACTCAGCGCGGGGGTGCGGTGCTGCCCCGGGACACCAGCCTGGGGTCCAGCACCACCTCCTGCGGGTTCCGCGAGGTGTCCTCCAGGCGCTCGACCGCCAGCCGCACGGCGTGCCGGGCCATCTGCTCGGCGTCCTGGCGGATGGTGGTCAGCGCCACCGGTGCGAGGTGCGAGACGTGGCTGTCGTCGTAGCCGACGATGGAGATCGCCTCGGGGACGTCGACGCCGGCCAGCGCGAACACGCGCAGCAGCCCGAGCGCGCAGCGGTCGTTGCCCGCCAGCACGGCGGTCGGCAGGACCGCCTCGTCGAGCAGTCGGCGGGCCGAGTCCTGCCCCGCCTGCTCGGTGTGCGCGCCCGGGAGCACCCGCGCGCGCGAGCCGAGCCCGTGGGCGTCCATCGCGCGCAGGTAGGCCTCGCGGCGCGCGGCTGATCCGGGCTCGTCGCCGCCGTCGACGTGCACGAGCTCGCGATGGCCCAGGTCGACGAGGTGATCGACGGCCTGCCGCATCCCCGCCTCGTCGGCGGTGCGCACGTTGTCGATCCGGGTCGCCTCCTCGCGCGCGTTGATCGCGGTGACCACGGCTCGACGACCCAGCTCGTCGAGCAGGTCCGCTTCGGCGCGCGGCCCGAGCAGGATCAGCGCCTCGCAGCGGTGGCTGAGCAGCGCCTCCACCGCCTTCCGCTCGTCGCGCGACGGTGCGGTGGCCGACAGCAGCACCTCGTAGCCGAGCCGTTCGGCCTCCGGGTAGATCGCCTCGACGAGGTCGGCCTGGAACGGCTGGTGCACGGTGAGCATCACGCCGAGCGTGCGGCTGCGGTGGCTGGCCAGCATCCGGGCCGCGGTGTCCGGTTGGTAGCCGAGCCGGTCCGCGGCCTGCAGCACGCGCTGCCTGGTCTCCTCGCCCGCTCCGGGCTTGTTGCGGAACACCAGCGAGACCAGCGCGCGGGAAACCCCTGCGGCGCGGGCGACGTCGGCCATGGTCGGCCGGCGACCGTTGCCGCCAGGGCGTGTGGAGTCGTCGATCACCTCGCCGATCCTTCCTCATCCCCACCGCAGATGACTTTGGCAGAACGTCTTGACATATTGATGTGACCGCCAACATAGTGTTCGGGACTAGAGCGCGCTAGTCGGCGCGCCAGGGCCGACTTCTCGCCGATTCCGGCGATCGACACCCACCGGCGGACACGCCGGGAACCGAGGAGGGTTCGATGACGACGACGTCCGAGACCACCCCGCGCACCGTGGCGGGAAATCTCTGCCTGGGCTCCGCGCCCGACTCGTGGGGCGTGTGGTTCCCCGAGGACGAGCACCAGGTTCCCTACACGCGCTTCCTCGACGAACTCGTCGAATCCGGCTACGGCTGGCTGGAGCTCGGCCCGCCCGGATACCTGCCGCTGGACCCGCAGCGACTCGCCGACGAGGTCGGTTCGCGGGGTCTGCAGGTCTCCGGCGGCACGACCTTCGGCGCGCTGCACCGGCCGGAGGAGTGGGAGCGGATGCTCGCCGAGGTCGGCGAGGTCGCCGAGCTGACCGCCGCCGTCGGCGCCCACCACCTGGTGTTCATCCCGCCGATGTTCCGGGACGAGAAGACCGGGGCCTTCACCGAATCCCCCCAGCTGAGCGCCGACCAGTGGCGCGCGCTCGGGTCGGCCGCCAACGAGCTCGGCAAGATCCTGCTGGAGGAGCACGACGTCCGGCTGTGCCTGCACCCGCACGCCGACAGCCACGTCCAGACCCAGCCGGAGATCGAGCGGTTCCTGGACGCCACCGACTCCCGCTACGCCAACCTCTGCCTGGACACCGGGCACGTGGCCTACGGCGGGGGCGACAACCTCGATCTGATCCGGCGCTTCGCCGAGCGCATCGGCTACGTGCACATCAAGCAGATGGACCCCGACGTGCTCGCGCAGGTCTCCGCCGAGGACCTGTCGTTCGGCGAGGCCGTCAAGCGCGGCGTGTGCGTCGAACCCCCGGCCGGTGTGCCCGACCCGGGCGAGATCGTGCGCGAGCTGTCCACCTTGGACGCGGAGATGTTCGTGATCGTGGAGCAGGACCTCTACCCGTGCGCACCGGACGTGCCGCTGCCCATCGCCGTGCGCACCCGCGAATACCTCGGCGGATGCGGCCTGAGCGGAACCCGGCGCCCGCAGACCCGGTGACCACCACCCCTGGGGATCCGCAGCGCGCCCGCAGGGCGCACGACGAAGGAGACCGTACGAATGTCCGAAGTGCACAGTGACGTGCCCGCCCCCGCCGAACCGAGAACCGGTGCTCAGTCCCGCAGGTTGAAGGTCATCACCGTCGTGGCGACCTTCGGCGGACTTCTGTTCGGCTACGACACCGGCGTCATCAACGGCGCCCTGCCCTACATGCAGGCGGACCTGGGGCTGACTCCGCTCACCGAGGGACTGGTCACCAGTTCGCTGCTGTTCGGCGCGGCGATCGGCGCTTTCGTCGCCGGCAGGCTGGCCGACGCGCGAGGACGCCGACGCACCATCCTCTGGCTCGCGGGGATCTTCCTCGTCGGCGCTCTGGCCTGCACGTTCGCGCCCAGCGCCACGTTCATGGTCATCGCCCGCTTCGTGCTCGGCTTAGCCGTCGGCGGTGCCTCGGTGACCGTGCCGACCTATCTCGCCGAGGTCTCGCCCGCCGAGCGGCGGGGCCGGTTGGTCACGCAGAACGAGCTGATGATCGTCAGCGGCCAGCTCGCGGCCTTCACCTTCAACGCCGCGATCGCCGGGGCGCTCGGCGAATCCGCGCACGTCTGGCGATACATGCTGGTCATCGCCTCGTTGCCCGCCGTGGTGCTGTGGTTCGGCATGCTGGTGATGCCCGAGAGCCCCCGCTGGCTGGCCTCCCGGGGCCGTCTCGGCGAGGCTCTGGAGGTGCTGCGGCAGGTCCGCACCGCGCAGCGCGCGGAGTCCGAGCTCGCCGAGGTGCAGCGGCTCGCGGAGCAGGACCAGCAGCAGCGCGCCGGGGGCTGGGCCGACCTGAAGGTGCCGTGGGTGCGGCGGCTGCTGATCGTCGGGATCGGCATCGCCGTGGTGCAGCAGGTCAGCGGCGTCAACACGATCATGTACTACGGCACGCAGATCCTGAAGAGCTCCGGTTTCTCCGCCAACGGGGCCATCGTCGCCAACATCGCCAACGGCGTCATCTCGGTGCTGGCCACGTTCGTGGGCATCTACCTGCTCGGCCGGGTCAACCGCAGGCCCATGCTGCTGGTCGGTCAGGCGGGCACGGCGATCGCCCTGCTGCTGGTCGCGCTGGTGTCGATGACGGTGCCCGAAGGGCTGCTGCGCGGCGTGCTGGTGCTGGCGCTGACCGTGACGTTCCTGGCGTTCCAGCAGGGCGCGACCTCGCCGGTCACCTGGCTGATGCTCTCGGAGATCTTCCCGCTGAAGATGCGCGGTTTCGCGTTCGGGCTGGCGAGCCTGATGCTGTGGGCGGCGAACTTCACCGTGGGCCTGACCTTCCCGATCCTGGTCGACGCGCTGGGCATCGCCACCACGTTCCTGGTGTTCGTCGCCGTCGGCGTGCTCGCCATCGCGTTCGTGGCCAAGTTCGTCCCGGAGACGCGTGGGAAGTCGCTGGAAACACTGGAAACCGAGCTGCGCGTCCGCTACTCCTGAAACTCCACTGAGGACTCGTCATGAAGATCGCAATCGATCCGCACATGTTCCGCACGCTCCCGATCGGGGAGATGGTGCGCACCGTGGCCGAGATCGGGTACGAGCACATCGAGCTGTCCCCGCGGGACGACTTCATGCCCTTCTTCGTGCACCCGCGCGCCGATGACGAGCGGGTCGCCGAGCTCAAGTCGGCGCTGCGCGAGACCGGTGTGCAGCTGGCCAGCGTGCTGCCGCTCTACCGCTGGTCCGGGCTCGACGAGACCGAGCGCCAGGCGGCGGTGCGCTACTGGAAGCGCATGATCGAGGTGACCGCCGAACTCGGCTGCACCCAGATGAACTCCGAGTTCAACGGACGCCCCGAACTCCCCGCCGAGAGCGAGGCCGCGTTCTGGCGGTCGATGGAGGAGCTGCTGCCGGTGTTCGAGCGCGAGGGCATCGCGCTGAACCTGGAGGCCCACCCCGACGACTTCTGCGAGGTCAACGCGCCTGCGGTGGACCTGGTGCGGGCGATCAACGAGCCGTGGGTGAACTACCTGTACTGCGCGCCGCACACCTTCCACCTCTCCGGCGAGGACACCGGCGCGGACATCCCCGCGATGCTGCGCTACGCCGGCGACAAGCTGACCCACGTGCACATCGCCGACACCTTCAACCACAAGGCGTCCTCCGGGCTGCGCTACATCCTCAACCCGCCCGGCACTCCTGCGCGCATCCACCAGCACCTGGACGTCGGCCAGGGGGAAGTCGACTGGGACGCCTTCTTCGCCACGCTCCGCGAGTTGAACTTCGACGGGATCGCCACGGCGTGCGTGTTCGCTTGGGAGGACCGCGCCGTGGAGTCGTCGAAGTTCATGCTCGACCGGATCACCCGCGAGCTCAAGCGCTGAAAGACATCAGAGGAAGGGAATTTCCCGTGCAGGAACAGCAACTTCGCGTCGGGCTCATCGGCGCGGGCAGGATGGGTGCCGACCACGCGCTCCGGCTCCACGAACGCATCAGCGGGGTGCGGCTGGCGGCGATCGCCGATCCCGACCTCGACCGGGCGCAGCAGGTCGCGGGGGGTTTCGGCGCCCGCGCCACGGCCGACGCCTTCGAGGTGATCGACGACTCCGCCGTGGACGCCCTGGTGATCGCCTCGCCCGGCTCCGCGCACGAGGGGCTGCTGCTCGCGGCCATCGAACGCGGTGTGCCGGTACTGTGCGAGAAGCCGCTGACACCCGACGCGAAGTCCTCGCTGCGCGTGGTGGAAGCCGAGGAGGCGCGCGGAAAGCACCTCGTGCAGGTCGGGTTCATGCGCCGCTTCGACGCCGAGTACGCCCAGCTCAAGCGGCTGCTCGACGCCGGCGAGCTGGGCGCACCGCTGATGTTGCACTGCGTGCACCGCAACGCGGCCACCCCGCCCGGCTTCACCAGCGAGATGATGATCTACGACTCGGTGGTGCACGAGTTCGACACGGCCCGCTGGCTGCTCGGCAGCGAGATCGCGGCGGTCACCGTCCGCGCTCCGAAGTCGAGCTCGTCGGCCCCGGACGGCCTGCTGGACCCGCAGATGGTCACCATCGAAACCACCAGCGGCGCACTGGTCGACGTGGAGATCTTCGTCAACTGCGGCTTCGGCTACCAGGTCCGCTGCGAGGCCGTCGGTGAGCGGGGCACCGCCCTCATCGGCGCGGACGGCGGCCCTCTCGTGCACCGCTCGGGCCACTGGGGCGGCACGATCAGCGACGACTTCCGC
The DNA here is from genome assembly GCF_040677225.1 of Saccharopolyspora sp. NPDC049357. Taxonomy (NCBI): domain Bacteria; kingdom Bacillati; phylum Actinomycetota; class Actinomycetes; order Pseudonocardiales; family Pseudonocardiaceae; genus Saccharopolyspora; species Saccharopolyspora sp. NPDC049357. Next base: position 136,987 of record NZ_JBFAQJ010000005.1, read on the forward strand.
GACCGCTTCGGCGCCGCCTTCGACCGGGAGTTCCAGCGCTGGGTCGACGCTGCCCACCGGGGCGGCATCGACCCCAACGCAGCCACCACCTGGGACGGCTACGCCGCCGCAGCAGCATGCGAAGCAGGAGTCCAGGCCCAAACCACCGGCACCAGAGCAGAAGTGGACCTCGCCGAACGCCCCGACTTCTACACCCCCTGACCCGCCCGCGGCTGCGCTCCCGCACCCCACCGACCGGATTTCAGTGGAAATCGTGGACGGATTTCCACTGAAGTCGGGGCCCTGGTTTCCACTGAAATCGGGGTTCTGATTTCCACTGAAATCCGGTCACGGGTCGTCGCGGGCGCGCGCCCGCCCGCCTCGCGGGAGGTCCCGGTGTCCTGACGTGGTCAGGGGTGGGTGATCGTCCTGAGCAGGCCGGAGTGGTCGAGGTCGCCATCGCCGGCGCGGACCATGCGGTCGAACTGGGAGAGGACCAGGTCGACGACGTCGGAGGGAGCTCCGGCGTCCTCCGCCGCGTCGCGGGCGAAGACGAGATCCTTGAGCTGGTTCCGGGCGCTGCCGCCACCGCTGTAGTCCGCGGTGAGCCAGCGCTCGGACTTCTGCCGCAGCACCTCCGACCCGGCCAGGCCGTCGCCCAGCGCGGTCAACAGGTCGGCCCGGGACAAGCCGTGCCGCTCTGCCAGGGTCAGCGCCTCGCAGAGCGAGGCGATGGTTCCCGCCACCACGATCTGGTTGCACGCCTTGGCGAGTTGACCGGATCCCGCCTCGCCCATCCGCACCGCTGTCCGCGCCACGGCGTCGAAAACCGGCCGCAGGGAGTCGACGGTGGGCTGATCGCCGCCGACCATCAAGCTCAGCGCGCCTCGTTCGGCTCCGGGGACGCCGCCGCTCATCGGAGCGTCCACGACCCGCACGCCGTGCTCGGCGGCGAGGCGGGCGGCGAACTCCCGCACCGCCACCGGAGACACGGTGCCGTGCACGACCAGCACCGGGCGTTCGACCCCGTTGGTGCGCCACCCGGCCAGCAGCCCGTCGGTTCCGGGCAGCAGCGCCTCGACCTGAGGCAGGTCTGGAAGCACGGTGAGCACGACAGCGCCGGCGGCCTCGGCGGGCGACGTGGCCTGCCGGGCGCCGAGCGAGACGACCCGCTCAGCGCGTTCGGGAGTCCGGTTCCACACCGTCAGCGAGCCCAGTTCGCGGATCAGGTTGGCCGCCATCGGTTCACCCATCGGGCCGAGCCCGAGCAACGACACCCCATCGGACGGAATCATCGGCCGAGCAGCTCCACGGTCTCCCCACGCAGCTCCAGCACCTGGTCGAACCGCTCGTCGAGTTCGACGTCGTCGAGGGTCGGGGTGGCGCCCTTCGGGATGTCGCGGCGCAGCCTCACGTGGTGGGCCAGCGCGATCGGCAGCGCGCCGCGTTCCACCGACGCGCGTGCCGAGACGAGCTTGCCCCACACCGAGTAGCCGCCCTCGCCGTCGAGCTCCTCACCGGCGCGCAGGTCCTTCTTCGCGGTGGCGACCACGTCGCCGTAGAACCCCTTCGGAGCGCCGGTCGGAATGCCGCGCAGCACGGCGTTGGCGATGGAGATCCCCAGTTCGAGGCCGACGTAGTGGTAGGGGCGGTAGAGCGCCGCGTAGTTCTGGGACGGGTCCGGGTGCCACGGGTATTCGGCGAAGCAGCCGGAGACGTAGTCATTGGTGGCTTTGACGACGACGAACACGCCTTCCTGGGTGTTGTGCGGAATCCACTCGCCCTCGCGGGTCACGCTCGACATCACGTCCACCGAGCCCTCGTGCGCGAGCACGCCGCCGACCGTCTTCGGGCGGCAGACGGTGGCGATCTCCTCGAGGTCCCCGGGGGTGAACGTGAGTCCTTCGTCCGAGGGAGTCAGTCCCGCTGCGTTGGCGACGGCCGCCATCTCGATGGCGGCCTTCGTGCCGTCCCGGAACGCGGTGTGCATGTAGGGGTTGAGCTGGCCGGAATCGGTGAGCTCCTGGGAGAACTCCCAGTGCTCCCAGACGTTGTCGGGGTTCATCTCGTGGTAGTGGGGGAGGTACTTGGCGCCCTTGCCCGCGCACACCACGTCGAAGCCCGAGGTGCGTGCCCAGTCCACCAGTTCCATGATCAGCGCGGGCTGGTCGCCGTAGGCCATCGAGTACACCAGCCCGCGTTCGGCCGCCCGCTTGGCCAGTGCCGGGCCGGCGAGCGCGTCGCCCTCGACCGTCACCATGATCACGTGCTGCCCGGAGTCGAAGGCGCGCAAGGCATGTGAGGCGCCGGCGATGGGATTGCCGGTGGCCTCCACGATCACGTCGATGTCCTCGCGGAAGAGTTCGGTGGCGTCGGCGACCACGGCCGTGCGGTCGGCGGAGCACGCTTCGTCCACGTCGTCGGTGACCGCGTCCTGCGGCCAGTCGACCAGCTTGAGCGCTTGCCGAGCCCGGTCCAGGTTGATGTCGGCGATGGCCGCGACCCGGATGCCCGGGGTGTTCCGGACCTGGGCGAGGAACATCGTCCCGTACCGGCCGGCGCCGATGACACCGACGCGAATCGGCTTGCCGTCGTTCTCGCGGGCCAGCAGCAAATCGTGCAAGTTCACCGGAAACTCCCAGCTGGTAGCATGTGGTATCGGTTCCAGTTTTGTACCACTGCGGTTTCAGCGGCGTCAACGCCCCGATCACTCCAGCCAGCCGTCGATTAGGGTCCGACGCAGTCCGGAGAGGAGACGCGATGAAGAAGGCGGCCACCATTCGAGACGTCGCGGCACACGCGGGCGTGTCGGTGTCCGTGGTGTCGCGCGTCCTCAACGACACCGGCCCGGTGGCGCCGCCCAAGCGCGCCCAGGTGCTGGCGGCGATCGAGCAGCTCGGCTACCGGCCGAAGGCCGCCGCCCGCCAGTTGAGCCAAGATCGACCCGACACCATCGGTCTGCTGCTCGCCGACCTCGCTAACCCGTTCTTCGCCCGCCTGGCCGACCGCGTCGTCGCCGAAGCCCGTTCCCGCGAGCTGCAGGTCGTGCTGATGACCACGCAGGAGGACCCGCACCTGGAGGAACAGGCCCTGCGCACGCTGCTGGACCGCTCGGTCGGTGGCGTGATCGGCACGCCGACCGGTCACAACGTCGAGCACTGGGAGAAGCTCGCGAACCTGGAGATGCCCGTGGTCTTCGTCGACCGGGCCATCGAAGGGCTCGACCAGGTCGACGTCGTCAGCATCGAGAACGCCGAATCGGCGGCCACCGCGACCGGGCATCTCCTCGACCGCGGGCACCGGCGCATCGGGCTCGTCCCCGGTCCGCTGGACACCACCACCGGGATCGAGCGCGTCCGCGGTTACGAACGGGCCTTGGCCGAACGCGGCGTCGTCCGAGACGACCGGTTGGTGCGGCCGGTGCCGTTCCGGGGGGAGAGCGGCGCCGACGTGATGGCCCAGATGCTCGCGTTGGACGAACCACCGACCGCGGTGGTCGTCGCCAACACCGCTCAGGTGCGGGTCGTGCTGCGGATGCTCGCGCAGGGCCGGGTGTCCATCCCGGACGACTTGTCGGTCGTGGTCTTCGACGACAACCCGTGGACCGAGCTGATCCGACCGCCGCTGACCGCCGTCCGCCAGCCCATCGACATGCTCGCGCTGCACTCGGTGGATCTGGTGCACGCGCGGATGCGGCAGAAGCTGCCGCCCGGTCCGCGCCAGGTGCGCGTGGCGGCGGAGTTCCTGGAACGTTCGAGCACCGCCGAACCCCGAACGGGGTAGGCGCCACCGAGAGGAGCGCAATGTCGCAAGAAGTCGTCGTCACCGCGGTTTTCCACCTCGTTCCGGGCAAGCGCGAAGCGCTGGAAGCGGTCCTGAAGTCGGTCATCCCGGACGTGCACGAGGAGCCCGGTTGTCTGCTCTACGCCCTCCACGAGGCGGATGAGAACACCCTGGTGTTCATCGAGAAGTGGGAATCCCGCGAACTCCTGGCCGCTCACCAGCGCGCCGACGCCGTCGCCCGCCTCAACGCCGAAGCGGCCGGACTGCTCCAGTCGCCCCCGGAGGTGGTGACGATGTCCGCTCTGCCGTGCGGGCACCAGACCAAGGGACAGCTCTGATCCGGGACGCGACTTCCACTGAATTCGGGGTTCCGATTTCCATTGAAATCGGAACCCCGAACTCCACTGAAATCGCGTTCTCGTGGACTCATGCGGGACGGCGGCGTCCGAGCCTCCACAGGCAGTACATCCCGACACCTGCGGCGATCGGGCTGAGGACCGGTTGCAGGACCAGGAGCCCGGCGGTCAGGGCGCACGAGGAGATTGCCAGCAATCGCCAGTTGCGCCGTTCGCGGTCGGTGGGCGTGGACGTCTCGTGCGTCGTGGTGGCCGGGGCGGCGCGCAGTCCTAAGTAGACCTGGCAGGCCGCGGCGAGGGCGAACACCAGCGCCCACACCCACCGGCCTTCGGTCAGCCGGTAGCCGGCGAGCAGCAGGAAGCAGCCCGTTCCGATCGCGTACCCCGGCGTGATCGTCCTCATTGGACCAGCCCCACGTACTGCGCCAGCGCGATGAGGCCGGAGCCCAGCAGGACGAGCGACGACGCCCAGATGAGCGCCCTGCCCGCGCGGCTGATCCGGAAGCTCGCCGGGAGCACCCGCTTCTCCAGGGCGAGCAGGCCGAAGCCGTAGGCGCCCACCGCCACCGTTCCGCCGACGATGTTGGCCGGGCTGATCAGCTTCACGAGGTCGCCGCCGGTGAGGATGAGGGCGATGCCGCCGAGCAGCACGTAGCCGTAGACCCAGCGCCGCGTGCGGCCCACGCCGCCGGCGTGCACGCGCTTGGACACCGCGGACAGCGATTCGTGCGTGGTGCGGGTGTAGACCTCCCAGATCGCGTACATCGTGCCGAGGAAGACCATGATGATCGCGACGATGTAGAAGTACCGGAAGAGCGGGTGGATCACGCCCAGCACGTCGCCCTGGTAGGTCAGGACGTCGTTGCCGCTGGGCACGTTGTGCGCGGCTCCGAGGATCTCCTTGCCGGTGATGATGAACGCGACCGCGGTCAGCGCCATCGTGGCGAAGCTGAGCACGATGTCGCCCAGCGGCGCGCGAGCCCATCCCCGCGCCCGGCGTCGTTCCTGGTCGGTGTCGGGCAGCGCCAGCGGCTCCACGACCGGGACGTCGTCCCCGCGACCGGGCAAACCGAGCGCGCCCCAGCGCTTCTCGCGCATCAGGCCCGAGTAGCCGATGTAGTCGTACATGCCGCCGCCGAGGCCGCCCATGAACACCACGGCCTCCACCCACGCCGACTCGGCGGCGATGTCCGGGTATTCGACGTGCACGAAGGGTTCGTAGGCGAAGGGCTGCGGGACGAATCCCGCCAGCACGTCGAGCCACTGCGGATTCGCCGCGAACACCGCGACGACGACCAGGGTGACCTTGAGCGCGACGATCGCGATCTGCGCGCGTTCCAGCAGCGCGTACCACCCGAACCAGGCGATCGCCGCGGCCAGCACGAGCAGGACGAGACCCCAGGCGATGGCCGGGCCGCCCGCGACTCGGTTGAGGTAACCGCCGATTCCCGAGGCCAGCGCGCTGGCCACGAACGGGAACGACAGGACCGCGAGCGCGCCGATGAGCATCGGGAACCAGCCGCGCGGTCCCGGGATCACCCGCGCCATGCCGCGCATCGGGTGTTCTCCGGTGAGCACGATGTAGCGGTTGGAGGAGTAGATCACCGCCGCCTTGGCCACGGCACCCACGACGACCACCCACAGCACCGCGAACCCGAACACCGCGCCCATCCGCGACGCGAGGACGGTTTCGCCGCTGCCCACGGTCAGCGAGGCGATGATGGCACCGGGGCCGAAGAACTTGACGATCGTGCCGAGGCTGAGGCGTCGTTTGGCCAGTTCCGGTGGTACTTCGGGCAATCGTGCCTGCTCTGCGGGCAAGCCGGCGTCCTGCGTGCTCATCTCCGCACCTCCGTTGTCCCGAGTTCGTGGGCCATCGCGGGGGTTCGGGTGACTCCGATGCCGTTCATGCTGACTCCTTCGTCAGTCATGTATAACGTTATACTCCGGGTGTAACGTTGTACTTTGTGTCATCCGGTCGCTCCGCTGTCAACCCGCGGAGCGACCGACGAGAGAGGGGAACATGGCGCGAGGTCGCGAACCCACGGTCAAGGACGTGGCGGAGCACGCGGGCGTTTCGCCCGGCGTGGTGTCCCGCGTGGTCAACGCCAACGGCTCGGTGGCCGAGCTGACCCGGGAGCGGGTGCTGGCCTCCATCGCGGAGCTCGGCTACCGCCCGCACAGCGCCGCGCGCGAACTGCGCACCCGCACCACCAACACGATCGGCCTGGTGCTGGCCGACGTGGCCAACCCGTTCTTCTCACAGCTGGCCGACCACATCGTGCGGCACGCGGCGGACGTCGGTCTGGGCGTGCTGCTGACCACCACGCAGGAAGATCCGGCGATGGAGCTCAAGAGCATCGAGCTGCTGCTGCAGAAGCGCGTGGGCGGCGTCATCGCGGCACCGGGCACGGAGAACGCCGCGGCGTGGCGGCACATGCGCGAGACCGGTGTCGAGCTCACCTTCGTGGACCGCTTCATCGACCGCATCCCGGGCATCGACGTGGTCGGCATGAACAACGAGCACGCCTCGCACTCGGCGACCACGGCGCTCATCGAACGAGGGCACCGGCGGATCGCGCTGGTCAGCGGGTCGAGTGAGACCTCGACCGGCCGTGAGCGCATCGCAGGCCACCGGCGGGCGCTCCAGGAGCACGGCATCGCCGAAGACCCGGCCTTGGTCGTCGAGCTCGCCTTCCGCCACGTCGAAGCCGAGACCGCGCTGTCCGGAGTCCTCGCGCTGCCGCAGCCGCCCACTGCCTTGATCGTCGGCAACACCGCCGTGTCCGCGAGCGTCATCACGCACCTGCGCTCCGCGGGAATCTCGGTGCCCCAGGACCTGTCGGTCATCGTCTTCCACGACGCGGAGTGGACGGCGTTGACCTCGCCGCCGCTGACCGTGGTCCGTCATCAGCTCGACGACCTGGCGAAGTGCGCGGTCGAGATGCTCCACACGCGGTTGAACTCCGCGGAACGCCTGCGCCGCAGGGAGAAGCGGCTCCCGAGCGAGCTGGTGATCCGCCCCAGCATCGCTCCCGTCCGCGGTTGACCCGGTTGATCTCCCGCCGGTCCGGCGGTCAGGGGCGGCGCGGTGCGTGCTGGGAGGTGAGGAACGCGTCCAGGGTGGCGGTGCGGTGCTGCCGCGCCGCGAGCTCGATCTCGATGGAGTCGGCTCCGGTTTCGATCAGGTGGATCAGGTGGTCGTGCTCTTCCACCGACTGGACCGCGCGGCCGGGCACGAAGCCGAAGGTGGAGTCGCGGAGCATGCGCAGCCTGCTCCAGCCCCGGCGGACCAGGTCGGTCATGTGCTCGTTGGGGCAGCGCAGGAACAGCACCGCGTGGAACTCCTCGTTGAGCTCGGTGAACCGGCGCGGGTCGAAGTGCTCGAGCGTGTCGCGCATGCGCTGGTTGATCGCGCGCGCCTTGGCGAGGTCCTCGGCGGTGAGCAGGGGAGCGGAGAACCCGGTCGCGGCGCCCTCGACCACGGCGAGGGTCTGCATGGTGGTCACGTACTCGCCCTCGTCGACCAGGGCGACCTGCGCGCCGACGTTCTTCTCGTAGGTGACCAGACCCTCGGCCTCCAGCCGGCGGATGGCTTCGCGGACCGGAACCGTGCTCACGCCGAGTTCGGCGGCGAGCTGGCTGAGCACCAAGCGGTAGCCGGGGGTGAAGCGGTGCGAGACGATCCGGTCGCGGAGCCACTCGTAGGCCAGTTGGGACTTGCTGGTGGCGGTGCGGTCGTCCGCTGCTTCGGTGGTCATCGCTCCTCGATTCGCTGACGTGGCGGTCCATCTTGCCCGAGGCGCGATCCGCTTCCGGCGCCTGCCGCGCTCCGCATTGTAATCAGATATGGCATCGTATACGATCCTCGGTCATGACGACCGATGCCGCTCGTTCAACGGCTGACGACCTCGCGCACCACCCGCTCGTCGGGCGGCCGGGCAAGGTCATCGCGCTGCACCTGAACTACCCGTCGCGCATCGCCCAGCGCGGCCGGGCACCGTCGAGACCCTCGTACTTCCTCAAGCCGGTGACGTCGCTGGCGACCACCGGCCAGACCGTCGAGCGACCGCCCGGAACCGAGCTGCTGGCCTTCGAAGGCGAGATCGCGCTGGTCATCGGCACGACCGCCCGCAGGGTCGCGCGCGAGGACGGCTGGTCGCACGTCGCCGCCGTGACCGCCGCCAACGACCTCGGCGTCTACGACCTCCGCTCCGCCGACAAGGGCGCCAACCTGCGCTCCAAGGGCGGCGACGGCTACACCCCGCTGGGCCCGGCGAGCATCCCGGCCGACCAGGTCGATCCGGCGTCGCTGCGCGTGCGCACCTGGGTCAACGGCGAACTCGCCCAGGACGACTCCTCGGCGACCGTGGTCTTCCCGTTCGGCGAGCTGGTCGCCGACCTCTCCCAGCTGATCACCCTCGAACCCGGCGACGTCGTGCTCACCGGCACCCCGGCCGGGTCGTCGGTGGTCGAGCCCGGCGACGTCGTCGAGGTCGAGGTCGACGTTCCCGGCACTGAGCACAGCACCGGACGGCTGCGCACCAGCGTCGCCGAAGGCACCCGGTCGCTGCCGGAGTTCAGCGCGCAACCGTCGGTCGACGACGTCCAGCGGGCCGAGGCGTGGGGCAGCCGCGACGCCGCCGGGCTGGAGCCGCTGTTCGAACTCACCGAGGAGCGCATCGCCAAGCTCCGCCAGGTGGCGGTCGCGACGCTGTCGGCGCAGCTGCGCAAGCACGGCTACAACCAGCTGTCCATCGACGGCGTGCGCACCGACAAGCCCGGCAGCAAGATCATCGGCCGGGCCCGGACGCTGCGCTTCGTGCCCGCGCGCGAAGACCTGTTCCGCAGCCACGGCGGCGGGTACAACGCGCAGAAGCGCACCTTCGACTCGCTGAAGCCCGGAGACGTGCTGGTGGTCGAGGCGCGCGGTGAGCGCGGCAGTGGGACCGTCGGCGACATCCTCGCGCTGCGCGCGCAGGTGCTGGGCGCGGCCGGGATCGTCACCGACGGGGGAGTGCGCGACCACAGCGCGGTCAAGGAGCTCGACATCCCCACCTTCTCCGGCGGTCCGCACCCGGCGGTGCTCGGGCGCAGGCACGTGCCGTGGGACAACGACATCACCGTGGCCTGCGGCGGGGCGACCGTGCAGCCCGGCGACGTCATCGTCGGCGACGACGACGGCGTGCTGGTCATCCCGCCCGCGCTGCTCGACCAGGTGCTCGACGCCGCGATCGAGCAGGAGGCCGAGGAGGAGTGGATCGCCGCCCGCGTCGCCGAAGGCGCGGCCGTGGACGGGCTGTACCCGCTGACCGGTGAATGGCGACGCCGCTACGAGGCGGAGCGCGACCAGGAAGGATCACGATGACGAACTGGCGGACCCGCCCGGAAGAGCTGACCGGGTCGATCGCTCCGGTGATCACCCCGTTCACCGCTGACGGCGCGGTGGATCACGAATCGCTGGCCAACCTGGTGAACTGGCAGCTCAAGCAGGGCTCCGACGGGATCTCCATCGGTGGTTCCACCGGCGAGCCCAGCGCGCAGACCATCGACGAGCGGGCGGATGCGATCCGCACCGTGCTCAAGACCGTCGACGGCCGCGCCCCCGTCGTGCCGGGAACCGGTTCGGCGAAGCTGGACGAGACGATCGAGCTCACCGGCGCGGCCCACGACGCGGGTGTGGACGCGGCGCTGATCATCACGCCGTACTACGCGAAGCCGACCCAGGAAGCGCTCTACGTCTGGTACTCCACGGTCGCGAAGGAGTACCCGGACCTGCCGATCATCGCCTACAACGTGCCGACCCGGACCGCGGTGGAGATCGCGCCGGAGACGGTGGCGCGGCTGCACCGCGATGTGCCGAACTTCGTGGGGATCAAGGAGACCACCAAGGACTTCGAGCACTTCTCGCGGGTGATCAAGGCCGCGGGCCGGGATCTGCTGGTGTGGTCGGGCATCGAGCTGCTGTGCCTGCCGCTGCTGGCGCTGGGCGGCACGGGTTTCGTCAGCGCCACGGCCAACATCGCGCCCGGTGCGACGAAGCGGATGTACGAGGCCTTCCACGCCGGACGCATGGACGAGGCGCTGGACATCCACTACGGGCTGCACCCGCTGGTGGACCTGATCTTCGTGGAGACCAACCCGGCGCCGGTGAAGTGGGTGCTGGCCCAGCGCGGCCTGATCCGCTCCGAGCACGTCCGGCCGCCGCTGATCACGCCGACCGACGCGGGCAAGGACAAGATCCGCGCGCTGCTCGCCGAGGGCGCCGACTTCCTGTCGCCGGTCGAGGACGACGACACCATCGCGGGAGGGAACTGACATGACGATCCAGCACGTGCCGGCCGACCTGCCCAAGCGCATCCAGCACTTCATCGACGGGGAGTTCGTCGACAGCCTCGACGGCGACACCTTCGAGGTCCTCGACCCGGTGTCGAACAAGCCGTACCTGGAGGCCTCGTCGGGCAAGCAGCCCGACATCGACCGCGCGGTGTCGGCCGCCCGCGAAGCTTTCGACGAGGGCCCGTGGCCTGGGATGCTGCCGCGCGAACGCGCTCGGGTCCTGAACAAGATCGCCGACATCGTCGAAACCCGCAACGAGCGGCTGGCGGAGCTGGAGACCTTCGACACCGGTTTGCCGATCACCCAGGCGTTGGGTCAGGCGAAGCGGGCGGCGGAGAACTTCCGGTTCTTCGCGGACCTGATCGTGGCGCAGGCCGATGACACCTACAAGGTGCCGGGCAAGCAGGTCAACTACGTCAACCGCAAGCCCAAGGGCGTGGCCGGGCTGATCACGCCGTGGAACACGCCGTTCATGCTGGAGAGCTGGAAGCTGGCCCCGGCGCTGGCCTCCGGGTGCACGGTGGTGCTCAAACCCGCTGAGTTCACGCCGCTGTCGGCCGGGCTGTGGCCGGAGATCTTCCGCGAGGCCGGGGTTCCGGACGGGGTGTTCAACATCGTCAACGGGCTCGGCGAGGAGGCCGGGGACGCGCTGGTCAAGCACACCGACGTGCAGCTGATCTCCTTCACCGGCGAATCGGCCACCGGCAAGCTGATCTTCGCCAACGCCGCCCCGACCCTCAAGGCGTTGTCGATGGAGCTCGGCGGCAAGAGCCCGGCGGTCGTGTTCGCCGACGCCGACCTCGACGCCGCGATCGACTCGACGGTGTTCGGCGTGTTCTCGCTCAACGGCGAGCGCTGCACCGCCGGGAGCCGAATCCTGGTGGAGCGCGGCATCTACGACGAGTTCGTACGCCGGTACGTCGAGCGGGCGAAGAACGTCAAGGTGGGCGATCCGCACGATCCGGCCACCGAGGTCGGTGCGCTGGTGCACCCCGAGCACTACGAGAAGGTCACCGGCTACATCGAGATCGGCAAGACCGAGGCGACGCTCGCCGCCGGTGGCGGACGCCCGGAGGGCCTTGAATCGGGCAACTACGTGGCGCCGACGGTGTTCGTGGACGTGCCGCCCACCGCGCGGATCTTCCAGGAGGAGATCTTCGGCCCGGTCGTGGCGATCACCCCGTTCGACACCGACGAGGAAGCGCTGCGGCTGGCCAACAACGTCAAGTACGGGCTCGCCGCCTACGTGTGGACGGCGAACCTGGAGCGCGCGCACACCTTCGGGCAGCGCGTGGACGCCGGGATGGTCTGGCTGAACTCGCACAACGTTCGCGACCTGCGCACCCCGTTCGGCGGCGTGAAGGCCTCCGGGCTCGGGCACGAGGGCGGTTACCGGTCGCTGGACTTCTACTCCGACCAGCAGGCCATGCACATCTCGCTGGCCCCCGTGCACACCCCGAAGTTCGGCGCCTGACGACTGAAGTGAAGGAGCGTTCAACGATGAGTGCCGACCTCACCCCGCCGGACATCCTGCGCTGCGCGTACCTCGACCTGGTGGTCACCGACCTGGCCAGGGCGCGGGAGTTCTACGTCGACGTCCTCGGCCTGGTGGTCACCGAGGAGGACGACGAGACGATCTACCTCCGCACGCTGGAGGAGTTCATCCACCACAACCTGGTGCTGCGCAAGGGACCGGTGGCCGCCGCGGCGGCCTTCGCCTACCGCGTGCGGACCCCGCAGGACGTGGACCGGGCCGAGGAGTGGTTCGCCGCGCGCGGCTACCGCACAGAACGCCGCGGAAACGGCTTCGCCAAGGGCATCGGTGACTCGGTCCGGGTCACCGACCCGCTCGGGTTCCCGTACGAGTTCTTCCACGAGGTCGCCCACGTCGAGCGGCTGGCCTGGCGCTACGACCTCCACACCCCAGGTGCGCTGGTGCGCCTGGACCACTTCAACCAGGTCACCCCCGACGTGCCGAAAGGACGGGAATACCTGGAGGACTTGGGTTTCCGCGTCACCGAGGACATCAAGGACGCCGAGGGGACCACCTACGCGGCCTGGTTGCGGCGCAAGGACACCGTCCACGACACCGCCCTGACCGGCGGCGACGGTCCGCGGCTTCACCACATCGCCTTCGCCACGCACGAGAAGCACAACATCCTGTCGATCTGCGACAAGCTCGGCGCGCTGCGACTCTCCGACGTCATCGAGCGCGGCCCGGGACGCCACGGCGTGTCCAACGCGTTCTACCTCTACATCCGGGACCCCGACGGGCACCGGGTCGAGATCTACACCCAGGACTACTACACCGGCGACCCCGACAACCCCGTCGTGACCTGGGACGTCCACGACAACCAGCGCCGCGACTGGTGGGGCAACCCGGTCGTGCCGTCCTGGTACACCGAGGCCTCCCCGGTCCTGGACCTCGACGGCAACCCCCAGCCCCTCCAGGAGCGCACCGACAGCAGCGAGATGGCCGTGACGGTGGGAGCCGACGGCTTCTCCTACACGCGCAAGGGCGACGAGGACAAGGGATTCAAACTCGGCACCTCGCTCTGAGCGGGGAAGCCGCTGAACTCACGACGGAGTGAGGAGAGCGCGTTGCAGTTCCACCACCACGGATACGTTTCCGGTGACCCGCGAGTTCAGCCCGCAGCCGGCGTGGGTCTCAACCGCCCCGAGGAGCTGCCGGGTGAGGTCGACGTTCTCATCGTGGGCAGCGGCCCGGCCGGCATGATCGCCGCCGCGCAGCTGGCGCAGTTCCCGAACATCACGGCCCGGCTGGTCGAACGTCGGCCGGGACGGCTGGAAGTCGGTCAGGCCGACGGGATCCAGGCTCGCAGCGTCGAGACCTTCCAGGCGTTCGGCTTCGCCGGGCGGATCACCGAGGAGGCCTACCGGATCACCGAAATGGCCTTCTGGAAGCCCGATCCGGAACACCCGGAGAACATCGTGCGCGCCGCGCGTGCGCCCGACGACCCGACCGGCATCAGCGAGTTCCCGCACCTGATCGTCAACCAGGCCCGCGTGCTGGACTACTTCGCCGAGGCCGCCCGCAACGCCCCCGGCCGGTTGGAACCGGACTACGGGTGGGAGTTCATCGGTCTCGACGTCGACGACGACGGCGTGAACGTGCGGCTGCGCCGGACGGCCGGGCCCGACGAGGGGTCCGAACGCACCGTCCGCGCCCAGTACGTGATCGGGTGCGACGGCGCGCGCAGCGGTGTGCGGGAGTCGATCGGCCGGGAACTGGTCGGTGACCGGGCCAACCACGCCTGGGGCGTGATGGACGTGCTGGCCGAGACCGACTTCCCCGACATCCGCACCAAGTGCGCCATCCAGTCCCACGACGGCGGCAGCATCCTGCACATCCCGCGCGAGGGAAACCACCTGTTCCGGATGTACGTCGACCTCGGCGAGATCTCCGAGGCCGATCACGGCAAGGTCCGCGAGACCACGCAGGAGGAGGTCGAGGCGCGCGCCAACCGGATCCTGCACCCGTACACGCTGACGGTGAAGCACGTGGCGTGGCGCAGCGTCTACGAGGTCGGGCACCGGTTGACCGACAAGTTCGACGACGTGCCCGCCGAACTCGTGGGCGTGCGGCACCCGCGCGTGTTCATCACCGGCGACGCCTGCCACACCCACAGCGCCAAAGCAGGTCAGGGCATGAACGTCTCGATGCAGGACGGCTGGAACATCGCCTGGAAGGTCGCGCACGTCCTCGACGGCCGCGCGGACCCCGCGCTGCTGGACACCTACTCCGCCGAGCGCCAGGTCATCGCCCAGAACCTCATCGACTTCGACCGCCGCTGGTCGAAGCTGATGGCCGCCAAGCCCGAGGAGCTCTCCGACCCGACCGAGCTGGAGGACTTCTACGTCAAGACCGCGGAGTTCCCGGCCGGTCTCATGACGCAGTACCAGCCGTCGATGATCACCGCCGAGGCCGCGCACCAGGACCTGGCCGCGGGATTCCCGATCGGCAAGCGGTTCAAGTCCCACCCCGTGACCCGGGTCTGCGACGGCAACCCGGTCCACCTCGGCCACCACCACCGGGCCGACGGCCGCTGGCGCATCTACGTCTTCGCCGACCGGCCCGGCCCGGGAGAACCGTCCCAGGTCACCGACTTCGCCGAGTGGATCACCACGGATCCGGACTCGCCCGTGCTGTCCCACACCCCGGCGGACCGCGACGTCGACGCCTGCTTCGACGTCAAGGTCGTCTACCAGCAGCCGCACACCGAGATCGATCTCGGCCGAGTCCCCGCCGCCTACAAGCCCGAGGTCGGCCCCTTCGAGATCATCGACTACGAGAAGGTCTACGCGGCCGACCCGGCGGACGACATCTTCGCCCGGAACATCAGCCGGGGAGGAGCGCTGGTCGTGGTCCGCCCGGACCACTACGTCTCCCACGTCCTGCCCCTCGACGCCCGCGACGACCTAGCCGCGTTCTTCAACGCCATCATCACGCGTCACCCGACGACGCACCCCGAACGGGCGGTCCCGTCACCCTGAACCGGATTTCAGTGGAAATCGGACACCTGATTTCCATTGAATTCGGGTCCCCGACTTCAGTGGAAATCGGGGACCTCCGGAGCGGGAACGTCGGTCAGGGGGTGGTTTCCGGGATGGTGATGAAGGAGCCGTCGGCGAAGCCGAGGCAGGGACCCGGACGGTGGCCGAAGCGCTCGACCTTGCCGAGGAAGAGGGTGTGGTCGCCGCCGTCGTGCTCGCTCCACGGGGTGCACTCGAACCAGGAGACCGACCCGGCGAGGCGAGGTGCGTGGGCACCCTCGACCCAGTCGGGGTCGGCGTGGGGCCTGCCCGCGAAGTGCGTGGCGAGACCGCGCTGCTCGGCTCCGAGGACGTTGACGGCGAACGGCCTCCCGTGCAGCAGCGCGTGCGCCCGGACCGAGCGCTGGATCGCGACCAGCACCAGCGGCGGGTCCAGCGATACCGAGGTGAAGGAGTTGATCGTCAGCCCGTGCCGCTTCGCCGTCCCGTCGGCGAAGCCGTCGAAGGTCACCACGGCGACGCCGGTGGCGAACCGCCCCAGGCAACCGCGCAACACCTGATTCCGGGACTGGGCCGAAGTTGCGGTCATCGTCGATCGCTCCCTGAGAACTGTTGCGCGGTCGCTCTGCTCTGCGGTGCGGACTCCCGCGTCGCTCCTGGACATCGGCGTCGCGGAACGAGCCGCTCCGGTACCGATCGACGTTAGGATCGGCCCCGAGCACCAGCAACGGCCGCACGACGCCGTGCTCCGGCTGCACAGAGCCGTGCGCTCGGTGGACAGCGCCGCGCAGCCCTCCTCCGGCAGTGTCGGGGCGGGCACTTGACCCTCAGCGCAGCAGACCTGCACCTCAGCGAACACCGGCTCGCGGCACCGCCCGCGACCGCCCGCGGCGGGCCACGATGACCGTGACCGGGCACGCCTCAACGAGGAGACGCAGATGCCGAACATCGGAATCATCGGAGCAGGGACCGCGGGCCTGCACCTCGCCCTGCTGCTCCAGCAGGCCGGGGTCACCACCCGGATCTACACCAATCAGACCGCCGAGCAGGTGGCGTCGGGGCGGCCGCAGAACAGCGTCTCGCACCACGCGCCCACCATCGCCCGCGAGAACGCCATGGGCGTGAACTTCTGGCCGGTCGAGGAGTACGGCTACCAGGTCCACTACCACCACCTGAACGTCCCGGACGGTCCGCCGGTGTTCCGCGGTGACTTCCTGCGGCCCTCGCGCGTCCTGGACTACCGGATCTACCTGCCGCGCCTGATGGCCGAGTACGAGGAGCGCGGCGGCACCATCGAGCAGCGCTCCGTCGAACCCGGCGACTTCGAGCAGCTCGCCCGCCACCACGACCTGATCGTGGTCGCCGCAGGGAAGCGCTCCTTCGCCGAGTACTTCGGCGAACGCCCGGACGTGTCGCCCTACGCCAAGCCGCAGCGGCACCTGGCGGTGGGCTTCTGGGACGGCGTCGCGCAGACCGAACCGCGCGCGGTCACGATGAGCATCTCGCCCGGCCACGGCGAACTCCTGGACCTGCCGATCACCACCTTCGACGGCTGGGCCAGCGCGCTGCTGTGCGAGAACGTCCCGGGCGGCGACCTGGAAGCGCTGATGACGCAGAAGGAAGCCGACGATCCCGAGGCCTACCGCCGGCTGACGCTGGACAAGCTCAAGGAGCACCACCCGACGGTTCACGAGCGCATCGACGAGGCGCGGTTCAAGCTGATGCGCCCGGGGGACATCCTGCAAGGCGCGGTCCGCCCGGTCGTCCGCGAGGACTACCGGTTGCTGCCGGACGGAACCGTGGTGCTGGCGCTGGGAGACGCGCACTCCACCGTGGATCCGGTGACCGGGCAGGGCGCCAACTCGGCCTCCTTCGAAGCGCAGGTCGCGGCCGACGCCATCATCGAGGACGGGGTGGTCGACGAGCGCTTCGCGCAGAAGGTCGCGCTGCGCCGCCGCGAACGCGTCGACGGCCTCAGCACCTGGGTCAACACCATGATCGCCACACCGACGCCGCCGCACCTGCAGAAGCTGCTCGGCGCGATGTCGCAGATGCGCACGCTGTGCGACGAGTTCACCGAGAACTTCAGCTACCCGCACCGCAACGGCGACATGGTCGCCACCCCGGAACGCGTGGACGCCGCGATCGCCCGGCACGCCGCGCTCGGCACCGACCCCACCGATGGAAAGGCCTCCTGATGCACAAACTTCTGGTCCTCTACCCGCACCCGACCGATCCGGCGGCGTTCGAGGCCCACTACGAGGGCACGCACATCCCGCTGGCGGCGAAGCTGCCGGGAATGCTGGACTTCCGGTACTCCTTGAACGTCCACGCCGAGCCGGAGAGCCCGTACTTCGCGGTGTTCGAGGCCGACTTCCCCGACGCCGAGACGATGGCAGCGGCGCTGGCGTCGCCGGAAGGCGAGGCCGTGCAGGCCGACGTGCCGAACTACGCCACCGGCGGCGCCGTCGTGCTCGACTACCCGGTCGTCAGCCGCTGATCCGCGCTGCCGCGCCGCGCCCGTTCCAGCGCGGCGCGGCGATAGGCGCTGGGCGCCACGCCGACGTGCTGGCGGAAGGTCCGCGAGAAGTGCGAGGCGTCCGGGTAACCCCAGCAGGTCGCGATCTCCGAGATCGGCCGGTGCGCGTGCAGGGGATCGCTCAGCTCCCGGCGGATCGCCGCCAGCCGCTGCTCGCGGATCCACGCCGACACGGTGGTGCCCTGCTGCTGGAACAGCCCGTGCAGGTGCCTGGTGGAGATGAACACGGCGCGCGCGACGCTGTCCGGGCTGAGCTCGCTGTCGCCGAGGCTGTTGAGGATGTGCTCGCGGATGCGCAGCATCAGCGACAGGTGCTCCCGGTCGTGGTCGTCGGTGCGCGCGAGCGCGGCGGTGCTCAGCAGCGCGGAGATCAGCTCCACAGCGGTGCGCACCACCCGCGCCGAGGCCGGTCCCTCCAGGGAGGCGAAGTCGCTGGAGATCTCGGTCAGCAGGGGAGTGACGAGCCTGGTCAGCGACTCCTCCGGGCCCAGCGAGGTCGCCGTGATCGCGCGGACGTGCTCGGGGCTGGGGTCGATCAGATCGCGCGGGAGCATGAGCACCACGGCGTCGATCGGGTCGGGGAATCGCAGGTCGTAGGGCCGCGGTGTCGTAGACGCTGACGCTGCCGGGCGGCATCAGCGCCGTCCGGGCGTCCTGCACGAGCTCGGCGGTGCCCTCCAGCATCAGCGTCACCTTGTAGAACAGCCTGTGCGAGGCGTCGATGAGCGCCGGAGTCCGGTGCACCTCGTGCGGGGTGACCTTCAGGCGGGAGAAGAACACCCCGTCGATGACCCTGCCCCGGATGGTGGCGGCGAACCGGCCGTCGCTGAGGTCGTCGACGACCAGCGGCACGAACGAGGACGACACCACCCGCTGCCACGCCAGCACGGATTCAGTCGCGAACGCGACCGGCGGCAAAGCCATGAGCGCCTCCTCGACGTCGAGGGAATGTCTCCGAGGTCGTCCTGCGTGATGGTGCGGGTGGCGGCCCCTGAGACGCCATCCGCGCACCGCTCCTGATGCGTCGCCACGCACGCAGTTCGGAGGCAGGTACTAAACCAGCTCGGATCGTTCTCCCGCCAGTGCCGGTTCTTGACCGAGGTGGACGGATTACTCCCGTATTCCGGTCCCCGATTACCGGAGTTTTCCGGATCCTCCAGGTCCCCGCCTCCGGACTCGGCGTACTGCCGCGACCGGGACTCGGAGTGGGGAATCGTTGCGATCGGTGCTGGTCGGGACGTATGGTTTGCCGTTACTGAACGATCGGTAAGGACGGACAATGGCGTCGGTCAGCTTGGACGAGGAAATCGAGTCGTTCGAGGCCTCGGCTTCGACGGTCTTCGCCCCGTTGCGCATCCGGCCGCTGCGGCCGGGACCGTTCCGGAGCTCGCTGCGCGCCACCTCCGCGGGTGACGTGGCCGTCACCCGCATCAAGTGCGCGCCCTGCCAGGTGCGGCGCACGCCCCGGCTGATCGGCTCGGGCGACCGCGAGCTGGTGAAGGTCACCATGCTCACCGCGGGTCGCGGCGAGGTCGAGCAGGACGGCAGGCGCTGCGTGCTCACGCCCGGCGACCTGGTCAACTACGACACCGACCGGCCCTACCAGCTGAACTTCCCCGACCCCTACGACATCACCGTGGTCGCCGTCCCGAAGTCCCTGCTCGGCGGGCACGTCGACACCCTCGCCACGCGCAGCGCCGTCGCGGTGCCCACCTCGCGCGGCGTGCAGCGAGTGGTCGGCGGGTTCTTCCGCACCATGACCGACGTGCTGGGCGAGGACACCGCCGGTTTCAGCGGAGACGCGGGCAGGCACCTCACCGACGCGCTGGTGTCGATGGTCATCTCCGAGCTCGCCGAACTGCGCCCGGAGCCCGGCGAGGACTTCGCCGACCGCGTGCTGGCGCACTGCCTCGCCCGCCTCGCCGAACCGGGTCTCACGGTGGAATCCGTAGCGCGCGCACATCACGTTTCCGTGCGCTACCTGCACAAGCTGTTCGCCGGGCGGTCGATGACGCTGTCGGCGTGGATCCGCAGGCAGCGGTTGGAACGCATCCGCCGCGACCTCGCCGACCCGGCGCTGGCCGACCGCACCGCCGCCGCGATCGCCGCCCGCTGGGGCGTCCTCGACGCCACCCACCTCAGCCGTGCGCTCAAGGCCGAGTTCGGGTTGACCGCCGCGGAGATCCGGCGGGCGACGCGGTAGCCGCCCGCCGGACACCCCCTCACGCCAGGCTGGTCCAGATGCTCTTGACCTCGGTGAAGGCCTCGATCGCGTCCCAGCCCATCTCCCGGCCGGAGCCGGAGGACTTCATCCCGCCCCACGGGGCACCCGCGTCCAGCAGCGGTGGCATGTTGATCCACACCGTGCCCGCCTTGACCTGGTGCGCGAGCCGGTTCGCGGTGCCGATGTCGTGGCTCCAGATGTAGGCGGCGAGCCCGTACTCGGTGTCGTTGGCGCGCGGCGCCAGCTCCTCCGGGTCGTCGTAGGGCAGCACGGTGAGCACCGGCCCGAAGATCTCCTCGCGGGCGATCCGCATGTCCTGGCCGACCCCGCCGAACACCGTCGGCTCGAAGAAGTAGCCGTTGGCAAGGTGCCCCTCGGCACGACTGCCACCGGTGAGCAGCCGCGCGCCCTCGGACTTGCCGATGTCCACGTAGCGCTGGATCTGCTCCAGCTGCTCCAGCGACGCCACCGGTCCCAACTGCGTCGACTCGTCGAGCCCGGGTCCCAGCTGCATGGAACCTGCCGCGCCGGCCATCTTCTCCGCGAACTCGTCGGCGCGGCTGCTGTCGACGTAGTAGCGGGTCGCGGCCGCGCACACCTGACCGGAGTTGAGCAGGCCGGACATCAGGTTGCCCTCGATGACCGCGTCGATGTCGGCGTCGGCGGCGATGATGCTCGGCGCCTTGCCGCCCAGCTCCAGGGACACCTTCTTCAACGCGCGACCGGCCTCCGCGCCGATCTCCCGGCCGACAGCGGTGGACCCGGTGAAGGAGATCTTGGCGACCCCGGGGTGGCGCACCAGCGCCTTGCCCGCCTCCGAGCCGCCGGTGACGACGTTGACCACGCCCGCCGGAAACCCGGCCTGCTCCAGGACCTCCGCCAGCAGCAGGGCGGTCAGCGGGGTCTGCTCGGCAGGTTTGACGACCACCGTGTTGCCGGTGGCCAGGGCCGGGGCGAGCTTCCAGACCAGGATCATCAGCGGGAAGTTCCACGGCGTGATCAGCCCGCACACGCCCAGGGGTTCGCGCCGGGTGCGGTGGTCGACGTCGGGGACCGACAGGGGAGTGGTGACACCGGTGATCTTGGTGGTCCAGCCCGCGTAGTACCGCAGGTGCTCCACGGCG
This sequence comes from Saccharopolyspora sp. NPDC049357, assembly GCF_040677225.1. Lineage (NCBI taxonomy): Bacteria > Bacillati > Actinomycetota > Actinomycetes > Pseudonocardiales > Pseudonocardiaceae > Saccharopolyspora > Saccharopolyspora sp. NPDC049357. Next base: position 157,846 of record NZ_JBFAQJ010000005.1, read on the forward strand.
TTGGGCACCGAGAACCCGGCGCTGATCGCCAGCGGCTGGCCCTGGTCGGTGGTCTCCAGCCGGGCGAACTCGTCGGCCCGCTCTTCGAGCAGGTCAGCGGCCTTGAACAGCAGCCGGGCGCGCTGGGCGGGCAGCAACCCGGCCCACTCCGGCGACCCGAACGCCGCCCGAGCGGCCTCGACCGCGGTGTCCACATCGGACGCCGTCGCCTCCGGTAGCTCGGCGATGATCTCGCCGTTCGCCGGGTTGTGCGTCGGGAACGTGGTGCCGTCGCCACCGGTCCACTTCCCGTTGATGAACATGTCAGTGCGCAAGGGGAACTCCTCGGGACTCTTGATCCGCTTCAGTCCGCGGCGGTAGCAGCTGTTCCAGGTGCGGGCCCCAGAGGGCCGCTGAGGTTCCGCTACCCGCACCGCCGAGCAAGCCGCTCATCAGAAGGGCTTTCAGTCGAAGACGATGACGCCGCGCAGGTTCCGGCCCGCGTGCATGTCCTCGTACGCCTCGGCGACCTGGTCGAGCGTGTAGGCCTTGGTCACCAGTTCGTCGAGCTTGAGCTGGCCGTTCTGGTACATGCGCAGCAGGTTCGGGATGTCGCGGCGCGGGTTGGACTCGCCGAACAGCGATCCCTGCAGCCGCTTCTGCATCAGCGTCAGGTCGCCGAGCGCGATGGGCGCACCGACGGCGGTGATGTCGCCCAGCCCGGTCACCACGACCGTGCCCGCCTTCCGGATCGAGGCCAGCGCCTCGCCGATGTGCTCGCCCCGCACGACGCCGATGGTGATGATCGTGGCGTCGGCTCCCTGGCCGTTGGTGACCGACCGAGCGTGCTCCGCGGCCTCGTCGATGCCGGTGAAGAAGTGGGTGGCACCGAACTGCTTGGCCCAATCCGCCTTGGCGGCAACCGGATCCACGGCGATGATCGTCGTCGCCCCGGAGTGCGCCGCGCCCTGCAGCGCGTTGACGCCGATGCCGCCGATGCCCATCACGATCACGGTGTCGCCGGGTTGGGTGTTCGCCGACCGCACCGCCGAACCCCAGCCGGTGGGCACGCCGCAGCCGACCAGCGCGGCGGAGCGCAGCGGGATGCTCTTGTCGATCTTCACCACGGAGTCGATCGACACCGTGGTGTGCTCGCTGAACGTCGAGATGCCGCACTGCTGGCCGACCGGCTCGCCGTCGAGGTGCATCCGGAAGCTCGACGGGTCGTCGGCGCGCGCACCGGTGAGCAGCGATGCGCCCAGGTCGCACAGGTTCGACAGGCCGCGCGCGCAGAACTCGCACCTGCCGCAGGCGGGCAGGAAGGAGAACACGACGTGGTCGCCGACCTCGAAAGCGGGGGTGTTCGGCCCGACCGCGGTCACGACCCCGGCGCCCTCGTGACCGCCTGCGTAGGGGTGGACGCCGACCGGCACGTCACCGGTGGCGACGTGGTCGTCGGAATGGCACAACCCCGACGCCGCCAGCTTGACGGTCACTTCGCCCTGCCTCGGATCGTCGAGCTCGACCTCGACCGTCTCGTAGGTCCCGGGGACTTGGCGAATGATGGATGTGCGGGTGGTGATCGGCATTGATACCTCCGTGACTCCGTCGTCACGGCCAGTACAACCGCCTGAACAGCCCACCCGATCACCAATCCGCGCACTCCTCCTCGCCAATTCGTGCACGGCCGCGCGCGGGCTGTTCGTGGTGCCACCGGCGGAGGGAGGCCTCCGCCGGTGGCACCCACGGGGTGGGTCCCCGCTCAGCGCACCTCGAGTTCCGAGACTCCGGTGTGCTCCGGGCTCTCCGGGCCGGTGAGCTCGACTCGGACGTAGCGGGCCAGGTGGCCCTCCGGCAGCTCCGCCGGGACCTCGGTGAACGTGCGGCCGTCGACCGAGGTCAGCAGGCGGTGCGAGCTCGGGGCGATCTCGCTCCAGCGCGGCGTGATCTGCGAGATCCGCTGCGCTGCGCCGAGGTCGACGGTGGCCGAGCCCTGCGGGCCGTTGAGGTGCCACGGCGTGGCCGCGTTGCCGTCGACGGCTGCTTCGGCGTAGCGACCGGGCTCCTCGCTGGTGGCCTCCGCCGACTTGCAGCGCGCCAGGTTGTCGGTCGGCGTCAGGTCCGGCCTGCGGGTCTTGAGCATCAGCGGCTGCGCCTCGCTGACCACGTGCTCGCCGTTCGGGGCCTGCACGGTGAACGGGTCACCGCTGCGCAGGAGCACCGTCGTCTGGTGACCGCCGATGCGGACGTCGAACGTGCGGCCCTGCCACTTCAGCCCGGTCAGCTCGACGCCCTCGCCGAGCTGCGGCGGCAGCGTCGGGTCGAGGACGACCTTGTCGCCGCGCCAGCGCATGCCCGTCAGCCCGTGGGTGAAGACCTGCGTGTAGCCGCCGGCACCGGTGAGGAAGTTGAACGTCGGAGCGCCCGCCCCTTCACCGGCCCGCTCGCCGCGCGCCTCGGAGAACTGGGCGAACGGGTCCTTCTCGAACGGCCGGATCGACCGGTCGAGGTAGGTGTTGGTCGCGCAGCCGGGTTCGCCGATGGCGGCGGCGTCGATGGCGTGCGCGGAGTCGGTCATCGCCGGCCCGTCGGGGTCGGTGCGCGGCGCGTAGTAGTCGAGCGTGTTCTGCGCGACGTGCTCGGGCATCGGCCACTCCAGCGGGTACTGCAGCAGGACCGCGTCGGCCTGCTTGATCCGCTGACCCGCGTACCCGTCGTACTGCCGGAACACCTGCGCCTGCTGGTCGAAGGGCATCCGCACCGAGTCGGCGATGGCGTTCCACTCCGGGGGAGCGGGTTCGCCGAGGACCTGAGCGGCCTCGGTGGCGTGCCGCAGCGCGGTGGCCGCGCCCGCGTTGGTGAACACCCCGTCGTTGACGCCGTTGCTGTACTCGTCCGGGCCTGCGACGTTGTTGATCGAGAAGGTGCCGTCGGCGTTGGGAGTCACGCGCCCGGCCCAGTACTCGGCCACGCCGCGCAACACCGGCCAGCCGTGCTCCCGCAGCCACGCCCGGTCGCCGGTGGCCAGGTAGTACTGCCAGGTGGACAGCGCGACGTCGCTCTGCAGGTGGTTCTGGGTCAGGCAGTGCGGCGGATCCCAGCTGTGGCAGTCCTTCTGCAGGTCACCGCTGTCGGCGCTGGTCCACGGGTAGAACGCGCCCTGCTGGCCGATGGACCGCGCGTTGGCACGCGCGGCGGGCAGCGTCTTCTCGCGGTAGGCCACCACCGACTTGGCGATGTCGGGGTGCTGCAGCAGAAGGCTCGGGTACATCCACAGCTCGGTGTCCCAGAAGTTCAGGCCCGCGTAGTTGTCGCTGCTCAGCCCTGCGGGGGCGACGCTGGTGTCCTGTCCTTCGCGGATGCTCGACAGGATCGCGTACTTGCTGGAGCGCAACGACTTCTGCAGGTCCGGGCGGTCCGTGACGCGGATGTCGCTCTCCCACAGCTCGTTCCACGCCGCGGTGTGGGCGTCGAAGAGGTCGTCCCAACCGCGCTCGGCGGCTTCCTGCGAGGCCCTGACGGCGGCGGCCTCGTGATCCGGCGTGGTCAGCGCGGTGTCGACGCCGACGAACTTGCCGAACTCGTAGGTCTCGCCCCGCTGCGCCTCGAGGCCGACCTTCTGCTCGGCGTCGAGGCCGTCGACGCGCTGCTGGGAGGTCGTGCGCACGTCGTCGGGTCCGACCAGCGTGGACGCGACGGTGCCGCGAGCGCCGACGCCGTCGGTCTCGAAACCGACGCGCACGGTCTCGCCCTCGGCCTTGCCCGCGGTCGGGTGCATCCGGCGGGCGCCCGCGCCCTCGATCGCACCGGCCACCTCGACCTGTCCCGACCAGCGCGGAGCGACCCGCGCGCGGACGGCTCCGACGTGCGGGTTGGTCCGGTCGGCCACGACGTCGTAGGTGAGGTCGGTGACCTTGCCGTCCGGTGCGGTCCAGGTCAGCGACGTCGACACGACACCGCACTGGACGTTCAGCGACTGGCGGAAGTGGGAGATCTGCTCCGGCGGCGTCTGCGGCGAGAAGGTGTGCTCGCCCGCGCGGACGGTCAGGGACGACCAGGTCGGGATGGCCGCGATGGCGTGCCTGGGCACGTCGGTCTGCGAACTGGGACCTTCACCGTAGAGGCCGGTGACGAAAGCGCCGTCGTAGCGAGGGGTTTCGAGCGGGAACCCGGTCTTCTCGCCGGTGGCGGCGTAGCCGGCCCCGGTCGGCGGCACGCGTTGCGAGAGGTATCCGTTGCCCACGAAGGCGTGCGCGGTGTAGGCGGGGTCGAACCGGTCGGTCGACATCTCCCACGTGTCGTCGCTCGCGCAGCGCGAAGGCGGCTCGGCCGGGGCGGCGCCCGCGACGGGCACGACCGCGCCCGCGGTGACCAGCAGCGCGGCGCCCAGCACGCTGCTTGAACGATGCAGTTTCACCCGAGTCAACTCCTGTGTTCGATTTCGGATGGTGATCGGGAATCCTGCTTCGGCGGCATTCGATCGTCAAGTCGACGTGGTATCGATCATGCCTGCGCTTTTCGGAATGGCGAGTGAGCGAAGTGGACGTCGCGTATACGTGGACGCATGAGTTCCTTTTCGCGACGGCGACTGCTCCAATTGTCGGCAGCGGCCGGTGCCGCCGCTTTCGGCGCGGCGTCCTGCAGCGCGCGGCCGGCCACCGACCAGGCCGCCGGTGCCGCGCGGTTGAGCTCCCCCACCGGTGTTCTCGGGGCGAACTTCAACGGTGACCCGAGCATCATGACCTGGGCAGGGCTGGAGCGCGCCGAGGCGACCTGGGTGCGCGGCTTCGCGGCCATGCCCGACCTCGACGAGGGGGCCCCGGCCGACAACCGGGCGATCAAAACCCTGCTGGAGGCGGTGGATCGCAAGTACGGTGCCGTGCTCTCGCTGAAGTTCCCCTATTTTCCGCGTTCGCACGACAGAATTCCCCGCCCGGGTACCGAGGAGATGAAAAAGGACCTGGCCAGGGTCGACAAAGTGCTGCCCGAGGTGATGGGCGAGGTCGACGTTCTCGTCATCGGCAACGAGCCGTTCATCGAATGCCCGAAGGCTGATTGGACCAACGGCGCGATCAACGACTTCTACGAGACCGTGGCCGAGCACGTCATCGACTACCGGGCGAAGAACTTCCCCGAGGGGTGCAAGACGGTCCTCTACATGGGTTCGCTGAACCACCTCGACCAGCCCGACGAGTGGATCAACAGCGGTACCGATCGCTGGATGAAGTACGTCCGCGACACGCCCGAGATCGAGGGCACCGACATCCACCCGCACGTCGACGAGCCCGACGGTGCCCAGGCGTACCTCGACTACGTGCTGCCCGAGCTCGGCGACAAGAAGTTCCTCGTCACCGAGTTCTCCCTGGTGCAGCTGTGGAAGAACCACCTCACCGACAAGATCCCGGCCGCCTACGCCGAGAAGTACGGGGTTCCGGCGGGCACCGAGGTCTGGCAGGTCATCCGCAACGCGCTGAAGCAGCCTTTCCCGAAGCAGCGATGGTACGACCTGCTGCGCGAAAGCCCGTGGTTCGAGGACAACAAGCACTACCTCAGCGAGCAGATGGCGAAGTTCCGCGCCACCGGGAAACTCGCCGTGGCCACCTACGGAATCGGCCAGGACGCGGCCATGTCCGGGGACGATTTCGATGCGAAGAGCACCCCGTGGCTGCTCAACAGCCTCTACGCCTCCGCGACCGTGCAGCCCGAACCCAACGGTGAGGCCGCCCCCAACTACGCCTGGCTGGAGGACTTCACACGCGCCCAGAAGTCTTGATCGTCGTCCGCGGCTGCTCGGCTCGACGGTGCGCACTGGTCAGGAGGGCGACCAGACCTCGTTGATCGTGGCGGGGGTGAGGACTTCGTCCGGGGTTCCCGCCGCGTGGACGCTGCCTCGGTGCAGCAGGACGCAGTGGTCGGCCTGGCGCGCTTCGGCGAGGTCGTGCGACACCTGGACGACCGTGCGGCCGGATCGCGTCTCGGCCCGGACGGCGTCGGTGATGAGACCGCGGGCCTTCGGGTCGGCGCCCGCGTCGGGTTCGTCGAGCAGCAGCAGTTCCGCGTGCTGGGCGAGTCCTTGCGCGACCAGGACGCGCTGCCGCTGACCGCCGGAGAGCGCGCTCATGCGTTGCTCGGCCAGACGCCTCACCTCCAGTCGGTCCATCGCGTCATCGATGGCCGCGCGGTCCGCCGCGTTGAGCCTGCGCCACGGTCCGCGCTCGGCCCACCGGCCCATCGCCACGGCGTCGAAGACCGTGCAGGGCAGGGCTTCCGGGATCGCGCTGTGCTGCGGCACGAACGCCGGTCGCCCCTCGTAGTCCTTGCGCTGCACACCGCTGCTGGACAACGTGCCGGCGAGCGCGGCCAGCAGTGTGGACTTGCCCGCGCCGTTGGGGCCCACCACGGCGGTCCACCGGGCTGCCGGGATCTCCGCCGACTCGATGTCGAGCACCTGTTTTCCCTGGTGGCCAGCTTTCAAACGGCGGAGTGCGACGGCGGTTCGCGGCACGCTGCTCACGATTTCCTCTCCGGGTCAGTGGGCGAAGTCACGCCACGATGATGAGAACGACAATCATTTCCATTATAGGTTGTCCGTCATGGATTGGCTATTCGTCCCGTTCGGGGTCTCCTTCGTGGAGCGCGCGCTGTGGGCCGGTGTGCTCGTGTCGGTGATCTGCGCCCTGGCCGGGACCTGGGTCGTGCTGCGGGGCATGGCCTTCCTGACCGACGCGATGTCCCACGGCATGTTGCCGGGCGTGGCGATCGCGTCCGTGCTGGGCGGAGATCTGCTGCTGGGAGCCGCGTTGAGCGCCGGCGCGATGGCCGCCGGGGTGTCGGTGCTGGACCGGTCGCGGTGGCTGTCGCGCGACACCGGCATCGGGCTGCTGTTCGTGGGGATGCTGGCGACCGGTGTGATCGTCGTGTCGCACTCGAAGTCCTTCGCCGTGGACCTGACCGGCTTCCTGTTCGGCGACGTGCTCGCCGTGACCGACGGCGACCTGGTGCGGCTGGCGGTCGCCCTGGTGGTCGCGGTCGTGGTGTCGGTCGCCGCCTACCGTCCTCTCCTGGCGCTGACCTTCGACCCGCGCAAGGCCCACACGCTGGGAATGCGCCCGCGCCTGGCCGGTCTGCTGATGACCGGGCTGGTGACGCTGGCGATGGTGATGTGCTTCCAGGTCGTCGGCACCCTGCTGGTCTTCGGCCTGCTGATCGCCCCGCCCGCCGCCGCGACCCTGTGGGCCGACCGGGTTCCGCTGGTGATGGCCGGTGCCGCGGCTTTCGGCGCCGCCTCGACGGTGCTCGGGCTGCTCGCCTCGTGGCACTGGGGGACCGCCGCCGGGGCCAGCATCGCCGCCACCTCGGTCGCGCTGTTCTTCCTGTCCGCCCTGCTGTCCGCGCTGCGCGACCGGGGGCGGGCGCTGACCACCCGAACAGAGAACGTCTCGAAGACGGAGGAGCCGGTCGCGTGAAACGTCGCCGATTACAACTGTTCTCGATCGCACTGGGCGCGCTCGTGCTCGGTGCCTGCTCGCAGCCACCACCGCCGCCGCCACCGGTGCCGCACGGCTACGTCGAAGGTGCCGAGGAGACCGCCGAAGCGCAGTCCCGGCTGATCGTCGCGGAGAGCGGGGGAGCGCTGCGCGTGCTGGACCTGCTCACCGAGGAAACCCGGGACCTCCAGCCCGTTCCGGGAATCCGGGACGTCGTCACCGACGGCCGCTTCGGCTTCGTGTCGGACGCGGATTCGGTGCACGTCGTCGACAGCGGCGCGTGGACGGTCGATCACGGCGACCACATCCACCACTACCGCGCGGAGATCCGCGAGCTGGGGGAGGTCCCGCTCGCCACACCGGTGCAGGCGCAGAGCGACAAGGCGGTGGTCGCGCTGTCCGGTGCCGACGGCGCGACGGTGCTGCTGAACCGAGAACCGCTGGAGAAGGGCCGGATCGAGCGCGCGGCCGACCTGCGCGTCGAACCGGGGACCGTCGCCGTGCCCTTCGAGCAGCACGTCCTCGCCACGTCCGGCGACGCGGTGCGCGTCCTGGACCGCGCCGGTGCCGAAACCGCCCGGATCCCCGAGTCGTGCCCCGAACCCGCCGGAACCGCGGTGACGCGTCGCGGCGTGGTGTTCGGGTGCGCCGACGGAGCGCTGCTCGTCACCGCCGACGACGGGCCGTTCCGCGGCGAGAAGATCGCCTACCCGCCGGGCGCGGCACCTCGCGCCGGCGAGTTCCACCAGCGTCCCGGCAGCGACACCCTGGCCGCGCTGGCGGGCGAGGACGGCGCGTGGCTGCTGGACCTGTCGAAGCGGTCCTGGAAGCACGTGCCCACGGGACCGGTGGCGGCGGTCAACGCCGTCGGTGCGGGCGGGTCGCTGCTCGCCGTCGGCACCGACGGGACGATGCGCGCCTACCGGGAGGACGGCACGGAGATCGCCCGCAACCAGATCATCCCGCCCGGCGGTCCGCCGCCGAGCATCCAGGTCGACACGTCGCGGGCGTACGTCAACGACGTGGCCGCGGGAACGGTGCACGAGATCGACTACAACGACGGCTTGCGCATCGCCCGCAGCTTCCGGCTGGGCGGACAGGCCGCGCACGTGGTGGAGACCGGCCGATGAAGCGCACCGCAACGCGCGCGGTCCTCGCGCTGATCACCGCACTGCTGACCCTCACCGCCTGCTCCGCCGGGGCGCAGCAGCGGCCCAGCGTGGTCGTGACGACCAACATCCTCGGCGACATCACGCGGCAGATCGTCGGCGACGGAGTCCCGGTGTCGGTGCTGATGACGCCCGGAGCCGACCCGCACTCGTTCGGGATCTCCGCGCAGCAGGCCGCCGAACTCGAACAGGCCGACCTCGTGGTGCACAACGGACTCGGCCTGGAAGAGGGCGTGCAGCACAACGTCCAGGCCGCGGTCGCGGAAGGCGCTCCGGCCTTCGCGGTCGCCGAGCACGTCGACCCGCTGAAGATCGCCGGACCGGACTCCCAACCGGATCCGCACTTCTGGACCGACCCGTCGCGAGTCGCCCGCGCCGTCGACCTGATCGCCGACCAGGTCGTGGCCCACGTCGACGGCATCGACGCGGCGGCGGTGAGGACCCGCGCCGCGCAGTACCGGCAGCAGGTGCTGGCGGTCGAATCCGAGGCGGCGCAGCGGTTCGAGCGCATTCCGCCCGAGCGGCGCAAGCTCGTCACCAACCACCACGTGTTCGGCTACCTCGCCCACCGCTACGGGTTCGAGGTGATCGGGGCCGTGATCCCCAGCGGCACGACGCTGGCCTCGCCCAGTGCTTCCGACCTGTCGTCGCTGGCCGACGCCGTCCGTCGCGCGAACGTGCGCACGATCTTCGCCGATTCCTCGCAGCCGGACCGGCTGGCGCGGGTGCTGGCCGAGCAGGCCGGCCTCGACGTCCGCGTGAAACCGCTGTTCACCGAATCGCTGAGCGAGCCGGGCGGGGGCGCCACCACCTACCTGGAGATGACCCGCGCGAACACCGAGGCCATCGCCTCCGGGCTCGGCGCTTGATCACCCTCGGAGAAGGAGAGAAAACCATGTTGAAACCGGTTCGCTTACCGGTGGCCGTCGCCACGATCGCGCTGGCCCTGACCGCGTGCGGTTCCGGCGCTCAGCAGGCCACCGCGCCCGGCCCCGCCGTGCCCGACCCGATCGTGACCACCTACGACGGCGGTGTCCTGGTGCTCGACGGGAAGACCTTGGCCGTGGCCGAGGACATTCCGCTGCCGGGCTTCAACCGGCTGAACCCGGCCGGCGACGCCGAGCACGTCATGGTGTCGACCTCGACGGGTTTCCAGGCGCTCAACGCCGTGCGCGCCCAGCTCACCGACGTGCAGTTCCCGGCGCCCAAGCCGGGTCACGTGGTGCGCAACGCCGGTCGCACGGTGCTGTTCGCCGACGGGACGGGTGAGGTGACCTCGTTCGACACCGCCGAGCTCGCTGCTGGAAAGCCGGCCACCGACAAGCACACGGCCGCCGAAGCCCACCACGGCGTCGCGATCGAGCTGTCCAACGGCCAGATGGTGCTGTCGCTGGGCAACGAGGAGGACCGCACCGGCATCGCGGTCCTCGACGAGCACCGCCACGAGATCACCCGGAACGAGGACTGCCCCGGCGTGCACGGCGAGGCCGTCGCGCAGGGCGAGGCCGTGGTCATCGGCTGCGAGAACGGCGCGCTGGTCTACCGCGACGGCGCGATCACCAAGATCACCAGCCCGACGCCGTACGGGCGGATCGGCAACCAGGCGGGCAGCGAGCACTCGCCGGTCGTGCTCGGCGACTACAAGCAGGACGAGCACGCGGAACTCGAACGCCCGCAGCAGATCGCACTGGTCGACACCGCGAACTCCTCGCTGAAGCTGGTCGACCTCGGCACCAGCTACACCTTCCGCTCGCTGGGGCGCGGCCCGGCCGGTGAGGCGCTGGTGCTGGGCACCGACGGTCAGCTGCACGTGATCGACCCGGTCCAGGCCCGCGTGGTTCGCAGCATCCCGGTGATCGGCCAGTGGGAGGAGCCGCTGGAGTGGCAGCAGCCGCGGCCGGCGCTGTTCGTCCGCGGTGGCACGGCGTACGTGACCGATCCGGCCAAGCGGGAGATCCACGCGATCGACATCGCTTCCGGCCAGAGGACCGCGACGGGCGCGCTCCCCCATGCGCCGAACGAGATCGCCACGCCCCTGGCTGGTCACTGACGCGAAACGGGGGAGGGGACGGCGTCGGATCGATGCCGTCCCCTCCCCTCAGTTGTTCCGGGCTTGAGCACTGGGAACGCGCGTGCGCAGCCGCGCGGGCAGCGAGTCCGCGGTGAGCGGCGTGGCCGTCATCCAGCCGGTGAGCGCCGCCAGGTCGGTCCGGGTTCGGATCGGGCCGACGGGGATCACGGGTCCGGTGGGCCGCCGCTCCACGTCGCACGGCTGCACCAGGACGACCGTCCCGCTGGCCCCGGACGCCTTGGTCCGCGCACTGCACCAGAGCTTCCCGAGCTGACAAGGCGCGCGCACCAGCACTCCGTGCGGAGTCCGGCGCACGGTCTCCCGCAGCGCATCGAGAACCGGAAGCCCCTGGCAGTCGTCGCACAGCACCGCGGTGAATCCCACCGCACTGGTCACGGACTCCATCTCGACGTCCTCCTCATCCGGGTACGACCTCTCAAGTAACAACGATAACCGTTTTCAATAATTTGGTCACGCGTGTGTCCGGGTGAGGAGCCGGTAGGAATCCGCGTCGCCTCAGCGCGAGGTGCGTGCTGCGGCGAGGCGCCGGGCCTGCGTGAACGGGTCGGGGGTGATGTTCAGCAGGAGTGCGCTGAGGGTGCCCTCGTAGACCAGGAGGAGGTCCGCGGCGATCTCTCCGGGGGCTGAAAAGCCCTCGGCGGCGGCGATTTCGGTGAGCCGGTGGAGCAGGTGGTGCTTGTGCTCGGCGATGACGGCGAGCGCTGGGTGATCCGGGTCGGTGAGCTCCACCGCCGCGTCCACGTGCGCGCAACCGCGGCGGTGGCCGGTGGTGGTCCACCACCGCTCCAGGGCGTCGAACAGGGCCAGCAGGGGGTCGTCGGCCTCGGCGATGGCCGCTTCCCAGTCGGCCCGCCACTGCTCATCGCGCTGGGAGAGGTAGGCGGCGACGAGCTTGTCCTTGCCGCCGAAGTGCTTGTAGCAGGTCGCCAGCGCCACGCCCGCGCGCTCGACGATCGCGTCGATGCCGGTGGCGTTGATGCCCCGCGCGTAGAAGAGCTCGTCCGCCGCCGAGAGCAGGCGCTCCCGCGCCGGGGTTGCCGGTTTCGCCATCACAGGGCTAGTGTAACGGTCGTTCTACCTAGAACGACCGTTCTGCTGTAGGAGGGGCCGTGCCCGAGCTCAAGGCCGTCGCGTTCGACGTCGTCGAAACCCTGATGTCGCTGGAGGAGGTGCCGGGCCGCCTGGCCGAATGCGGTTATCCCGCAAGTCTCTTCGACCCGTGGTTCACCCGCGCGGTCCGCGACGGCATGGCGCTCGCCGCCGCCGGCGGCTACCGCACCTTCGACGAGATCTGCGCCGCGGCGTTGCGCGACATCACCGGCGAGGACGTCGGCCAGGCGACGATCGACCACGTGCTGGGCGGGTGGGACCGCTTCCCGGCGCACGACGACGTGACCCCCGCGCTGGAAGAACTCCGCGCGGCCGGCGTGCGGGTCATCGGACTGACCACCGGATCAGCCGAGGTCATCAGCGGATTCTTCGCCCGCAGCGGACTGTCCGATCACATCGAGGCGGTCCTGTCCTGCGCCGACGTCGGGGCGTGGAAGCCCGCCCCCGCCGCGTACCGCTACGCCACGACCTGGCTGGACCTCGCCCCGGAACAGGTCGCGCTCGTGGCCGCCCACGCCTGGGACTGTCACGGCGCCAAGCGAGCCGGCATGCGGACGGGCTGGGTCAGCCGCCTCGAAGGCCGCTACAACCCGACCTTCGACCCGGCGGACGCCACTGCCCACGATCTGCCCGACCTCATCCGAAAGCTCCTCGAACCCACCGCATGAGGGGAGTTTCAAGATCTTTTTGAGGGGATCCGGCGTGTTCTCGCGTCCGGGGACGTGCCGGGTGGCGTGGTGATTTCCGGCGGTGGACGGCTCCACGCGGCTGGAAACACCGTGTTCACCTGCTGATTTGCAGGATTCCAGCGTTGACCGGGTTCGTTCCGGTGGTTAGCGTCCCCGGCCATGACAGCGGGGCTGGGTCTGGAGGCGCTGGACGAGGTGGATCGCCGCATCATCGCGGCGCTCCAGCTCAACGGGCGTGCGCCGTGGAGCGCGGTCGCGCGGTGGGCCGGAGTCAGCGAGACCACGGTGCAACGGCGGTTCACCGCGCTGCACGAGCGCGGACTGGTGCACGTGGTCGGCGTCATCGACCTGGACCGCACGGCGGCCGGGTCGTCGATGCTGATCAGGGTGCAGGCGCGGCCCGGGAGGGGCTGGGATCTCGCCGAGCAGCTGACGGCGCGTCCGGAGGCCCGGTTCCTCGCGGTGGTCACCGGGACCGCCGACCTGATCGTCGATTTCGTGGCGCACGACAACGACGAGCTGTTGCGCCTGCTGTTCACAGACCTGCCCGGCGCAGACCTGATCACGGGAACCGAGAGCGTCGCGGTGATCCGCACTTTCGCCTCGGCTCCGGGATGGGACACCGGCCTGCTGCCGCCCGAAGCCGCCGCCGAGTTGCGGCCGACGCATGCGCGGCCGTACGACCGGGCTGACTGGGGCGCGCCGCCCAAGGCACCGGGTGAGCTCGAACGCGCAGTCGCGGAGGAACTCGCGGTGGACGGGCGGCTGCCGGTGAGCGCGATCGCGCGCAAGCTCCGCACCAGCGAATCCAGCGTCGCCCGGGCGATGGACCGCATGGTTTCCCGCGGCGGACTGCAGTTCCGGACGCTGGTGGAGCCGGAACTGCTCGGCTACGGGGTCGAGTTCATGCTGTGGCTGTCGATCAACCCCGGGCACCTCGACGAAGCCGGACGGCGGCTCGCCGCGCATCCCGGCACGAAGTTCCTGGCCGCCGCGACCGGCCGGTTCAACCTGGTCGGGCAGATGGTGTTGCCCGCGAAGGCCGACCTGTTCGGCTACACCGCCGAGGTCATCGGCACGCTGCCCGGGCTCAACGCCTCGGACGTCACCTTGCACCTGGCCACGCTCAAGCGCGCGTGGACCCGGGTGGACCGCTTCCGCTGAAACCGCACGGGAGGAAACATGTCCGCAGCTGATCCACCTCACGAGCCGTGGCAGTGGCCGGAGGCGACTTGGCGCCGCCACGTCGAGGCCGTGCGCGCGGGACGGCGTCTCGTGCCGTCGCGGTGGCCGGGCGGTGCGCGCGTCGCGGTCGCGATCTCCTTCGACTCCGACCACGAGACGATCCCCTTGCGCGACGGCGAGACCAGCCCTGGACGTCTCGCGCAGGGCGAGTACGGCGCGCGCGTCGGCGCCGGTCGGGTGCTCGAACTGCTCGCCGAGCACCGCGTCCCCGCGACGTTCTTCATGCCCGCGGTGTCGGCCCTGCTGCACCCGGGCGAGGTGAAGGACTACGCGAGCGAACCGCACGAGATCGGCGTGCACGGGTGGATCCACGAGCGGAACACCTTGCTGGCCGAGGAGGACGAGCGGGAGCTGATCTCCCGGGCGCGGGAATCGCTCGCCGAGATCACCGGCGTCCGGCCAACCGGGATCCGCACTCCCTCGTGGGACTTCTCCGACTCCACTTTGGACACCATTCGCGAACTCGGCTTCGACTACGACTCCTCGCTGATGGCCGACGACGAGCCCTACGAGATCGTCGCGAACGGCTCGCCCACCGGGCTGGTGGAGATCCCCGTCGACTGGATCCGCGACGACGCCCCGTACTTCACGATGGACCGCTACGGCTCGGTCCGGCCCCACACCCGCCCGCGCGACGTGCTGGAGATCTGGATCGACGAGTTCGACGCCGCCTACCGGGCGGGCGGTGTCTTCCAGCTGACCATGCACCCGCACGTCATCGGCCACCGCTCGCGACTGGTCGTGCTGCGGGAACTGCTCGATCACATCCGGGCGCACGGCGACGTCTGGTTCGCGACCCACGCCGAACTCGCCGGCGCCGCGCGCGCCGAAGCGACCCGGCTCGACACCGCAGGAGCGACCTCATGAGAACGGACACGGTGAGCAGCGGGAAGCTGACCCGGGCGCAGCGCAAGGCAATCGTCGCCGGCACCATCGGCAACACCGTCGAATGGGTGGACTGGGCGCTCTACTCGATCTTCGCGAAGATCATCTCCCAGGAGTTCTTCCCCGCAGGCGACGAGACCGCGGCCCTGCTGTCGACCCTCGCGGTGTTCGCCGTCGGGTTCGTGATGCGCCCGATCGGCGCTGCTGTGCTCGGCGGTTACGCGGATCGTCACGGCCGCAAGAAGGGACTCACCCTCACCATCGGGCTGATGGCAGGGGCCTCGTTCGTCATCGCGCTGACACCGACCTACGACGCGATCGGACTGTTCGCGCCGCTGGTGCTGCTGGTGGCGCGGTTGTTGCAGGGCTTCTCGGCGGGTGGCGAGTTCGGGTCGTCCTCGGCCTTCCTCGTCGAATCCGCCGCAGCGGGCAGGCGCGCGTTCGCCGGTTCGTGGCAACAGGTCTCGGTCGGCGGCGGAGTGCTGATCGCCTCGCTGCTCGGCACGATCACGACCTCGTCGCTGTCCGACGCGGCGCTGCACTCGTGGGGCTGGCGCGCGGCGTTCATCATCGGCGGCCTGCTCGGTCTCGTGGGCCTGTGGCTCCGGGTGTCGGTGGAGGACACCGAATCGTTCACCAAGGCGCGCGCCGGCGGCCAGACCAGGACGAACCCGCTCAAGGCGATGATCTTCGAACACCCCGGCGCCGCGCTGCGGGTCGCCGGCATCACCATCGCCGGGACGCTCACCTACTACATCTGGGTAAACTACCTGCCCACCTACGCCAACCTCACCACCGGAATCCCGCTGTCGCAGGCGCTGCTGTCGCAGACCCTCTGCCTGGTCGTGTTCGTGGTGGCGCTGCCGTTCGTGGGCGCGCTGTCGGACCGGGTGGGGCGCAAGACCACGCTGGGCGTGTTCGCGGGCGGGTTCGTGCTGCTGGCGTGGCCGCTGCTGAACCTCCTCGGCAACAGCTTCCTGAGTCTGTTCCTGGTCCAACTGACCGGGATGATCCTGGTGCTCGGCTACTCGGCGAACTGCGCGGTGATCATGGCCGAGCAGTTCCCGCCCGAAGTGCGCGCGACCGGCATCGCCTTGCCCTACGCACTGGCGGTGGCGCTGTTCGGCGGAACCGCGCCGTACATCACGACCTGGCTCAACGACATCGGGCACGGCGACCTGCTGTGGCTCTACGTCTCGGGCTCCGCGCTGATCTCGCTGATCGTCTACCTGACGATGCCGGAGACCAAGGACGAGGAGTTCGCCTGATGCGGCACGTGCTGGTGACCGGAGCGGCCGGCGGGCTCGGCCGCGCCATCGCGGAGGACTTCGCAGAGCACGAGGACGTCGCGCTCACCTTGGTGGACGTCGACGGAGCACGGCTGGCGGAAACACCCGTAGAAGCCGTGCGGATCACCGCGGACCTCACCGAACCCGAGACGTGCGAGTCCGTGGTGGAACAGGCATGGCGGACGGCCCCGCTGGACGTGCTCGTCAACGCCGCCGGGATCTACCCGTCGGTCGACATGATCGACGTCGACGCCGAGACCTGGGACCGGATCTTCGCCCTCAACCTGCGCGCACCCGTGCTGACCACGGCCGCGTTCGCGCACCGCGGGCGGAGCGGTGCGGTCGTCAACATCTCCTCCGGAGCCGCGCTGCGCGCCCGGCCCGGCGGCGGACCCTACGCGAGCTCCAAGGCCGCGCTCGAGATGGCCACCCGCGCAGCTGCGTTGGAGCTCGGCGAACGCGGCATCCGGGTCAACGCCGTCAGTCCCGGCTTCGTCGCCGTGGACAGCGATTGCAACCCGGTCGCCGAGGACTACGCCGCCGCGGTGTCGGTCAACCCGCTCGGCAGGCCCGGTGAGCCTTCCGACGTCGCCCGCGCGGTGCGCTGGTTGGCGAGCGACAACGCCTCCTGGATCACCGGCGAGATCCTGCGCGTCGACGGCGGCTCCAGCGCCGGCGCCTCCCACCTGCCGCGGTTGTGGCCGAACACGGTCCGGAAAGGACGCAACGCATGAGTTCCACGAGCTACGCGGTGGTCGGTGGCGGAGCGATCGGGGGCACCCTCGCGTTCCACCTCGCGCGCGCCGGTCACGACGTCACCGTGGTCGACGCCGACCCGACCCACGTGGCCGCGATCAACGAGCACGGCCTGATCCTCGACCGCGCCGGTTCCCCCGAAACGGTCCGGCTGTCGGCAGCGGTCCCCGACGCCTTCAGCGGCCCGCTCGACCGGGTGCTGCTCGCGGTGAAAGCCCAGGCCACGGAGTCAGCGGCCCGCTGGCTCGCTCCGCGGCTGGGCCCGGACGGCTACGTGGTGTCGGTGCAGAACGGGTTCAACGAACCCGTTCTCGCCGACCATCTCGGCTGGGAGCGCACCGTCGCGGCGTTCGTCAACATCTTCGCCGACCGCACCGAGCCCGGCGTCATCGCCGACGGTGGGCCGGGAGCGCTCGTGATCGGCGAGCCCGGAGGCGAACCGGTGTCCGAACGGGTGCGACTGCTCGTCGACGACCTCCAGGCATGGGGCCCTGCGCAGGCCAGCGACAACGTCGAGGGATTCCTGTGGGCGAAGGCCGGGTTCGGCGCGATGCTCGCCGCGACCGCGCTCGCCGACGAGGCGATGGCCGACCTCATCGACCGGCACCGCCCCGCGATGCGCGCGCTGGCGGGGGAGGTGTTCGACGTCGCGCACGCCCTCGGCATCAGGCTGGAACCGTTCGACGCGTTCAACCCCGACGCGTTCGTGCGCGGCTCCGACCGGGACGAACTCGCCCAGGCGGTCGACCGGCTCACGGCGTGGCTGCGCACGCAGCCCAAGAACCGCAGCGGGATCTGGCGCGACCTCGCCGTTCGTCGCCGCGAGGTCGAGGTCACCACGCACTACGGCACCGTTCTCGCCGAGGCGGACCGCCTGGGCATCGGGACACCCGTGCTCCGCGCGGTGATGGCGGGCCTGCGCGAGCTCGAAGACGATCCCGGATCGATGTCCGAGCAGCGGATCGACGAGCTGGACCGCATCGCCGGGAGCCTGGTGTGACCGCCCCGGCCGCGCACGCGTGGCTGTCGCAGCACCGGGACGAGATGATCGCCGATCTCGCCGAGTACGTGAACCACGAGAGCTCCAGCGACGATCTCTCCGCGCTGGACGAATGCCTGCGGTGGGTGTGCGACTGGCTCGACGCGCGCCTCGGCCCGCCGTCCGAGCACGAGCGGTTGACCCGGATCGATGCCGGTGACGTCGTCATCCGCCGCTACCCCGGCAGCGGGGGCGACCCGGTCCTGCTGCTCGCGCACTACGACACGGTCTGGTCGACCGGCACGCTGGCCGACTGGCCGTTCCGCGTGGACGGGGACCGGATCAGCGGTCCCGGCGTGTTCGACATGAAAGCCGGTCTGGTGCAGGCGGTCTGGGCGCTGCGCGCGATCGACGCGCTCGGATTGCCGAGGCCGCCGGTGACGTTGCTGCTCAACGGTGACGAGGAGACCGGCAGCCTGGCCTCCTCCGATGTCATCGCGGAGGAGGCCAGGAAGTCCAGGGCGGCGCTGGTCTTCGAGGCGAGCGCGGACGGCGCGGTCAAGACCGCGCGCAAGGGCGTCGGGCTGTTCACCGTGACCGTCACCGGCGAGGAGGCGCACGCCGGGCTCGACCCGACCGCGGGCGCGAGCGCGGTGGTGGAGGTCGCGCACCAGGTGTTGCGCTGCCGGGCGCTCACCGACCTCGACGCCGGGACCTCGGTGAACGTCGGTGTGGTGCGCGGCGGGACCAGGGCGAACGTCACGGCGGGCAGTGCGGTCGCCGACCTCGACGTCCGCGTTGCCAGCGCTGCCGAGGCCGAGCGCATCGATGCCGCGCTGGCGTCGCTGGAGCCCGTCGATCCGAAGACCCGGGTCACCATCACCGGTGGCTGGAACCGGCCGGTCTTCGAACGCACGCCGGAGGTGGCGGCCCTGTACGAGGTGGGGCGCGACTGCGCCCGCCCGCTCGGACTCGACCTCCGCGAAACAGCCGTCGGCGGAGCCAGCGATGGGAACTTCGCGCAGGCCGCCGGAATTCCCGTCCTCGACGGACTCGGCGCCGTGGGCGCGGGCGCTCACGCCCGAAGCGAACACGCCACCGTCACCGGCATGCTCCAGCGCTCAGCCCTCGCCACCGCCGTCCTGGCGCACTTCGCGTGATCGATGATCGGGCACGGTGATGATCTGGGTGTCGTTGGTCAGGAGCGTGGTCGCGGAGAGGCCGAACATCCGGCGGAAGGTGTCGCTGAAGTGGCTCGCCGAAGCGAATCCGGCGTCGGTCGCCGCGGTCGTGAGGTTCGCGCCCGACTCGATGGCCGTTCCGACCCCGAGCAGGCGCGCCCAGATCCGGAACCGCCTGAAACTGGTTCCGGCGTTCTCGGCGAACAGGTGGAGGAACCGGGACCTGGACAGCCCCGCCGCGGCGGCGCAGGAGGCCGCGTCGTGCTCGCGCTCCGGCGCGGCGAGCATCGCGTCCATCGCCCTGCGGATCCGCGGGTCGATGGAGCCGTTCGCGGTGTCGCCGAGGGCGAGTCGGCTGAGCTCGCCCGGGTCGTGCACCTGGGCGAGCATCGCCTGCTCGGCGAGGTGGGTGGCGGCGATCGTTCCCAGCGTCTCGGTCATGCGCACTTCAGCGGCACGGGCCCACCCGGGATCGAGGTAGTGGAAGAGCACGCGTCCGGCACCGGCGTCGATCCGGTGCGGAACGCGCGCCGGTATCAGGGCGCTCCGGCGGCGCCAGGAACCTTCGGGGGCGTAAACGGTGAACGCGTCGTCGACGCCGATCGCGAGGCAGTCCACCGGAGTGGAGTGCCGGTCCCACCGCAGCTGCGGACCGAGGAAGGTGGCCCGTCCCGGCCACAGCCACAGCTTCCGGCACTCAGCGGTCATGGTCGTCATGTTCGCACGACGGCGAGGATCAGACCGCCGATGGTGATCTCGACGAGGCAGTAGAACCAGTTCGGGTAGAAGCTCGTCGGGGCATCCAGCAGCCGGGAGATCGCCCGGCCGACCGCCATGCCCACCAGCGCGATCGCGACCGCTGAAGCGGCACCGCCGCGCATCGCGTCGTCGCCGGTGGCGCACCAGGCGAGGACTCCGGCCATCGCCAGGCCGAACCCGCCGTAGACCGCGCGCACCTCGGAACGGCTCACCGCGCTCGTGGCGACCAGGCCGAACGGATGCACCAGCGCTGCCGGTGACACCAGCGCGAACAGGCCCATCCCGGCGAAGAACACCGCACTCGCGGTCAACACCGCTTCCTCCATCGAACTGGCTCCTCTGGTTCGGGTGCACCGGATCGTCACACGCCGGCGCCGCGAGGTGCTTCCGAAAACGTGCTGGGAGGCCAGCATCACCGTGGTAGCCCGCCGGATTGCTGCCGTATTCGGGTACCGGATTACTGCGGTATTCCGAGTGCCGAGTGGGCCTGGGGGCGAGAGCCGGGGGCTCTGATGGGTGTGGGGTCTGGAGGCGGGAGTTAGTGGTAGGGGAGACCGACTTTTGTTGTACGGGTCGGCCCCTAGGGGTGCTCGGGGGCGGTTTCCGGGGTGAGACCTGAGGTTTCGGTTCCGCTTTCTCCGTAACGTCCTCAGTGGAAATGATCACGCCGCCCTCCCTCGCGGATCGGCGTGGTCGGTCTACTGGGAGGGAGTTCCATGCACGCCAAGGCGGACGAGTACCGGGGTGGCCTCGCGGCGTTGTCGGTGAACGCGTCGCTGGACGAGGTGCTCGACGAGGCCGAACGGCACGACGCGGCGGCGACCACGCCGGGAGAACGCGCGGGCGCGCTGCTGGCCATCGCCGAGGCGTGCAGGCGGCTGGGCAGGGTGGAACGCGCGGAACGCGCCTGGCGCGCCAGCTACCGCACCGCACGAGAGGCCGGCGACCAGGACGCGATGGCCTGGGCGCTGTGGAGCGGCGGCACCCTAGCCCGGCAGCGCGGTCGCTACGTGCTGGCGCACCGCCTGCTGACTCGCGCGGTCGAGGTCGCCGAGCGCGGCACAGATCCCATGGCTCGGGGGTACGCGCTGGCGGGACTGGCCGAAACCGGCCGCGTGCAGGGAGATTTCGCCGGAACCCTGCGACTCCACGAGCAGCTGCTGGACGAGGCGCGCCAGATCGGTCAGCCGAGGCACGTCGTGTGGGCGCTGGAGGGGATCGCGCAGATCCACCGGCACCACGGCGACCACGACACCGCGCTTGCCATGTTCACCGAAGCCTGCCAGATCGCCACCGACGGCGACGACCAGCGGGGGCGGGCCTGGGCGCTGCGCGGCATCGCCGACCTCACCTCGCTGCGCGGCGAACCCGACGAGGCCCTGGGCCTGCTGGCGGACGCCGAGCGCACGTGCCGGGACATGCGCCTGGAAGCGGCTCTGGCCTACAACCACAAGATGCGCGGCAACGTCCTCTACCGGGCGGGCCGCTACGCCGAAGCCGAGCGCGTCTACCGCGACACCGTCGAGGAGTTCACCCGCATCTCCGAACCCCGCGGTGAAGCCCTCGCCCGGCTCGGCCTCGTCAAGAGCCGAGCCCGCCGAGGGGCCTCGCCCGCCGAGACCGATCAGGCCCTCCTGGCCCTCCACGCCCGCTTCACCGAGAGCGGCCTGCACCACGCGGCGGACATGGCGCAGGCCGCACGTCGCGAACTCCTCGGCTAGGAGAAGCTGGTGACCGCCAGCTGGTAGCAGACGGCGGCGATCGCGACCAGCCCGATGGCGGCCAGGACGTTCTGCCACCACCTGTTGCGCAGGTCGCCCATCAGGCCGCGCCGGTTGGCCAGGACGAGCAGCAGCACCGCCAGGACGGGAGCGACGACGACCGTCAACGCCTGCGCCGCGATGATGAGCTGGACCGGCGACTCGCCCCGGGCCAGAACGGTGACCAGGGCGCCGAAGCCGAGCACGCCCAGGATTCCGGCGCGGACCCGCCACGAGGCGAGCTTGTTGCCGAAGCCGAGGCCGTCGGAGAGCAGCGTGCCACCTGCGGTGGCGTTCGCGATCATCGCCGAGAGAGCGGCGCCGGTGAAGCCGAGCGAGAAGATGGTCCGCCCGATGTCACCGGCGATCGGGGTGAGGACGGTGGAGAACTGCTTGAGCGTGGCGCCGTCCTCGCCGCCGACGCCGGGCAGGACCGCGGCTGCGGCCATGATGACCAGTGCGGTCATGATCCCGGGCGCGACGATGCCGGGAATGGTGTCGGCGATGGTGGTTTCGCGGTACTGCTCGCGGCGAAGTCCGCGCTCGCGTGAGGCGTAGCCGGCGTAGAACGCGGCGTTGACGGAGAAGTTCGTGCCCACCAGGGCGACGATCAGCAGACCGACTCCTGCGGGCACGACCGGGACCACGGACCCGACGGCCGCGGCTCCCCAGTCGGGCCGGGTGACGATCGCGGTGGCGACGAACGATGCCGCCATGACCGCGACGATGACCAGCACGAGCTTCTCGATGAGCGTGTAGAGCCGCCGTGCGAAGAGGATGCCGACGACGACGGTCGTGCACGCCAGCGTCCACCACATGGGCGAGCCGCCGAACACCAGGGACAGGCCCAGGCCCGAGCCGACGGCGTTGCCGACGGAGAACATCAGGGTGATGGCGAAGACGCCGAACCCGGCGAGTCCGCCGACCCAGCGGCCGAGGTGCTCCTTGATGGTCTGGACGACCGAGCCCTTCGACACGAGTGCGATGCGGATGCTCATGTCGGCGTAGATGAGCATCAGCGCGGTGGAGACGGCGATGACCCAGATCAGGGAGTAGCCGAAGCGGCTCCCGGCCTGCACCGCCGAGGTGAGGTTGCCGGGCCCGAACTGCCAGGCGCCGACGATGAAGGCAGGCCCCATCAGGGCGAACATCCGCAGGACTCGGCGGCCTCTGCCGACTGGAGCGGAACCGGAGGTGTCGTTGGGCCCGTTGTTCAACCGGGCGGGTGCTGCGTCGGACATGGTGCTTCCTCACCCCCACGCGGCATTGTCGCGGGGTCGTTCGGGGACGGCATTGTCACCGGACCGGCCGGGTGGCCGGCAAGGGCCGGATGCGCTCGCGCACCCGGCCCGCAGGTCGGCTCAGATGAGCTTCGCGCTGCGCAGCGCCTGGACGATCTCTTCCTCGGCCTCGGCGGAGAGGTCGATCAGGGGAGAGCGCACGGTCGCGTTCTCCAGCACCCCGAGCGCCTTGAGCGCGAGCTTGAGGGCCACGGTGCCCTCCATGTGCGAACCGCGGTGGTAGACGGCCTTGGTGACCGGCAGCAGGCGGTCGTGCACGGCGCGGGCCGCTGCGTAGTCCTGGGCCTTTCCGGCCGCGATGAGTTCGAGCAGCGGTTCGGGGGCGATGTTGCCGTACCCGACCAGCAGGCCGTCCACGTCGAACATGGTGTGCAGCAGGTACTCGTCGTGGCACGACAGGATCTGCAGATCCGGGTTCTCCCGCCTCAGGACGGGGATCTCGGTGTCCCAGCGACGCATGTTCCGCACGCCGTTCTTGGTGGCGAAAACACCCGGTTGGGCGGCGATCTCGAGCTGGGTGTCGAGGTCGTAGTTCGCCTTGGTGACGTCCGGGTACTGGAAGAGGATGCAGGGCAGGCCCGCCTCCTCGTAGATCGCGCGGTAGCGCTCTTGCGGGGCGCCCTGCTGGTAGCCGAACCGCAGCCAGCCGTGCGAGGGGTACACCAGCGCGGCCTCGGCACCGGCGGCGACCGCGCGCTTGGCCTCCTCGACCGCCACGTGCGTGCCTTCGCCGGTGATCCCGGCGATGACCGGGACGTCGACGGAGTCGACCAGCTGGGAGATGGTGGCCACCTGCTCGTCCTGGGTCAGGAAGGTGCCTTCGCCGGCGTGACCGAGCACCACGAGGCTCTTGACGCCGTCGTGGCCGGCCAGCCACTGGCCGAGCTTGGCCATCGCCTGGTGGTCGACCTCGCCGTCCGGCGTGAACGGCGTGACCGGAGCGGGGTTGAGGCCGCGGAGATCGAGAGACATGCCTGGGACTCCATTTCTGGGAACGGTCGCGGGAACGTTCCCAGAACGATGCGCCACGACTCGCCGACTGTCAAGACCGATCCCGGGAACGTTCCCATCCTCCGGTAGGCTCCGGGTGTGGTGACGATTCTCGATGTGGCCCGAGCGGCCGGGGTCAGCAAGTCCACGGTCTCCCGCGTGCTCGACGAGCGCCTCCCGCGCTCCACCAACGCGACGGCCGAGCGCGTTCGCGAGGTCGCGGCCGAGCTCGGCTACGTCCGCGACCCGCTCGCATCCGGCCTGCGCCGTTCCGGGACCAGCACGGTGGGCGTGATCGTTCCCAGGCTCACCGACACGGTCATGGCGATGCTCTACGAGGCGATCACCGAGGCCGCGGCCGGACGCGACCTGTTCACGGTCGTGGCGACCACCGAAGACCTGCCGGAAGTGCAGGACAAGGCGGTGCAATCGCTGCGGCGGCGCAGGGTCGACGGGCTCATCCTCACCACGGCCCGCGTGGGCGAACCGGTCGACGTCGGCAAGACCTCCTACGCGCTCGCCCTGCGCACCGACGGCAGCAGCCCGGCCGCCATCGGCGACGACCGCCTCGGAGCGCAGCTGGCGACCCGCCACCTCATCGACCTCGGCCACCGCAGGATCGGCCTGGTCGGTGGACCCGCGTACGCCTCGAGCGCGCGAGGGCGCGCAGCGGGCTACCGGGAGGCGCTGGAAAGCGGCGGACTCGGCTTCGACCCGGCACTGGTCGCCGGTGACGCGTTCTCCATCGAGGCCGGTGAGGTCGCCGGGCGTCAGCTGCTGGATCGTTCAGACCCGCCGAGCGCCGTGTTCGCGGTCAACGACAACACGGCGATCGGCGTGCTCGCCGCCGCGCACGCCCTGGGCTTGGAAGTGCCCCGGGACGTGTCGATCGTCGGCTACAACGACATCCCGGTGGTCAGCAGGCTGCCGGTGCCGCTCACCACCGTGCGGGTGCCGTTCCGGCAGATCGCCGCCGACGCCCTGCGCCTGCTGCTCGACGACGGCCCGGGGGCCGGCGAAACCCTGGTGAGCGCCCCGACTCTCATCCCGCGCGGGTCCACCGCCGCACCCCGGCAACTGGGATCCGACGGGCCGCGGCCGTAAGGTCGCCGGGTGGGTTCTGGGACGATTCCGGTGACGCCGGTGCTCGGTGCCGTCGTCGTGCTCCTGCTGGTCGCGGCCGCCGCGGTGGTGCGCCTCGGCGGGTTCGCGCGGCACTGGACCGTGATCACCGCCGGGTTGCGCGGGGCCGCGCAGCTGCTGCTGGTGTCGCTGATCATCACCTCCGTGGTGCGCTGGTCGTGGCTGGTGGCGGCGTTCATCGTGGTGATGTTCGCGATCGCGGCGCGCACGGCGGGGCGGCGCATCACCGGCAACCGCACGTGGTGGTGGGCGGCCGTGCCCATCGCCGCCGGTGTGGCCCCGGTCGCGGGAGTGCTGCTGGTGTCGCGGGCCGTGCCGCTGACCGGACTGGTGCTGATCCCGCTGATCGGCCAGCTGATCGGGGGAGCGCTGACCGCCACGGCGCTGGCCGGTCGCCGGCTCCTCGACGAGCTGGCGCAGCGCAGCGGCGAGGTGGAGGCGGCGTTGTCGCTGGGTCTGTCCGAACGCGACTCGCGGCTCGAAATCGCCCGTCCCGTGGCCGGAACGGCGCTGGTGCCCGCGCTCGACCAGACCCGCACCGTGGGCATGGTGACCCTGCCCGGTGCGTTCGTCGGCATGCTGCTGGGCGGTGCCAGCCCGCTTCAGGCCGGTGCCGTGCAGCTGTTCGTGCTGGTGGGGCTGCTGGCGGTGGAGGCGGTGGCGATCGCGGCCGTGCTGGAGATCGTCGCGCGCGGCCTGGTCACCCGCCCGGCGGCCCACCAGTCGTGACCCGGCCGCCGGTCAGCCCCTGGCAGCGACGCCTTCCTCCGCGCCTACCGCTGACCGTTCGGGTCGCACCCCGCGCGTTTCGGGAATGTCCTGGTGGTGGGGCGGTGTTATCCCGGCAACGGCTTGAGGCGGGGAGGTCGAGATGGCTGAGCACGGAGCTCCCGAATCGTCCGGCGCGGGGGCGATGGATGCCTATTCGCGCACCGTGACTTCGGTAGCCGCGGAGATCACGCCGAGCGTGGCGAGCCTGCGCACTCGCGGAGCCTGGGGCGAGGCCAAGGGGTCGGCGGTGGTGTTCACCGCCGACGGTTTCATGCTGACCAACGCGCACGTCCTCGGCGGTTCGCGCGGCGGGACCGCCTACTTCGCCGACGGCACCAGCGCCGAGATGTCCCTGGTGGGGGCCGATCCGCTGTCGGACCTGGCGGTCGTTCGCGCCGACGGGCAGACGCCGAAACCGGTGGAGCTCGGCGACAGCGACGAGCTCGTCGTGGGCCAGCTGGTGGTGGCCGTGGGCAATCCGCTCGGCTTGACCGGATCGGTCACGGCAGGGGTGGTCAGCGGCCTCGGACGATCGATGCCCTCGGGTGGCGGTCACGCCGCTCGGATGATCGAGGACGTCATCCAGACCGACGCCGCGCTCAACCCCGGCAACTCCGGTGGCGCCCTCGCCGACGCGCGAGGCGTCGTGGTCGGGATCAACACGGCCGTGGCCGGCATCGGTGTGGGACTGGCGATTCCGATCAACTCGACGACCCGCCGGATCATCTACTCGCTGATGCGCACCGGGCGGGTTCGCCGCGCCTACCTCGGTCTGGTCACCACGCCCGCCCCGCTTCCGGAGGAGCTGGCCCGGCGCATCGACCAGCGCACCGGTCTGCGGGTCGTCGACGTCGTGCGCCGCAGCCCGGCCGACCGCGCCGGCCTCCACGCCGGTGATCTCGTGCTGACCGCCGCGGGCGAGCCGGTCCGCAACGCCCAGGGACTGCAACGGCTCATGTTCGCCGAAGCCATCGGCAAACCGCTGCAGATCACCGTCACCCGCAACGGCGCGATGGTCGACGTCATCGCGGAACCCACCGAGCTCCAGGACGCGGCGGCCTGACGATAGGTTCGCGGGGTCAGCTCGGCTCGTGAGGTGAGGCGTCGATGGGGATCAGCACGGTCGTTCCGGAGGAACACCGCGCCGACGCGGAGCTGTTGTGGAACTACCACGACATGGGGCACGAGCTGCGGCCTTGCGACGTCGGAGTCGGGCTCGGCAGCCACGATCTAGGCGTCGCCGACCACGTCGTCGAGCTCTACGGCGGCGGGTGGTTCCCGCTGGTCGTGTTCACCGGCGCCAACGCACCGACGACCGTCGAGCGCTTCCCGCGCGGCGAGGCCGTGCACTACCGCGAGCACGCGATCGGGCGCGGTGTTCCGGACGCGGCGATCGTCGTCGAGCCGAAGGCCACCAACACCGCCGAGAACATCGAGTTCACCCGCCAGGCCTTGGCGGACCGCGAGGTCGAGTCCCTGCTGCTGGTGTCCAAGCCCTACCAACAGCGACGCGCCTTCGCCACGGCGAAGAAGATCTGGCCCGAGGTCGACATCGTCTGCAGCTCGCAGCGCACCCCGCTGGACGACTACGTCCGCGCCATCGGCGACGCCGACCGCGTCATCGACATGCTCGTCGGCGACACCCAGCGCATCACCCTCTACGCCGAACGCGGTTTCGCGATCCCGCAGGACGTGCCCGCCGAGGTCGAAGCGGCCTACCACCGCCTGCTGGCCGCCGGTTACACCCGCCGACTCGTCCAGGACTGATCGTCCGCGAACCTCCGGTGGTGGAGTTGTCGACCGGGCGCGGCCCATCCGCTACCGGTAGTCCACCTCGGCGCCCGCTAGCGCTGCTCGTATAGCGCGCATGCGTGCATCTCGGACATTCTTCCTGACCGCCCAGACCGCTCTCGCGCTCATCATCGTGCCCACCCATGCCCACGCGGAGCCGGTTCCCGGCCCCACCGACGGGGTGCAGCCGTTGGAGCGCGCCCACGCTCATAACGACTACGAGCATCAGCGGCCGCTGTTCGACGCGCTCTCGCACGGTTTCCGGAGTGTCGAGGCCGACGTCTGGCTGGTGAACGGCGAGCTGTGCATCGGCCACGACGCGCCCGACTGCAGCCGCACCCTGGAATCGCTCTACCTCGAGCCCCTGGCCGAGATCGCCGGTGCCAACGGCGGCGAGATCTACGACGAATCCACCGAGCCGCTGCGCCTCTACGTCGACGTCAAGGACGGCGGCCAGGCGGTGTGGGACGTGCTCGCCGACCAGCTCAACGACCGCCCGCAGCTGGTCAGCTCGTGGGCGAACGACCGCGAGACCACCCGTGCCGTCGAGGTCGTCGTCTCCGGCCAGCTGGCCAACCAGACCTTCGACGACCCGGTCCGCTGGGCATCCGGAGACGGCCGCATCGTCACTCCGCCCCCGGCCGATGCCACCAGCGCCGACCTCGTGGTCCTCTCCGACAACTGGACCCGGCTGTTCACCTGGCAAGGCGTCGGCCCCATGCCGGAGAACGAACGGCAGAAGCTGCACGAGCTCGTCGATCGCGCCCACGCCGGGGGCCACGAGGTGCGGTTCTGGGCCACCCCGGACATCGAACCCGGCGCCCGGGAAGCGGTCTGGCGCGAACTGGTCGACGCCGACGTCGACCAGATCAACACCGATCACCTCACCGCGCTCGAGGAGTTCCTGAAGACCCACGACCCCGCCGAGCAGAACTCGTGATTCCTTTCCTCCCTGACCACGGCAGCGAGTTGAGCCCGGGCTGATCGGTTCCGCCGTCAGCGGAACCGCGATCCCGAGCGCTCGACCGGTGTCAGGATGGGTCCATGGCGGACGTTCTTGACTTCCAGCGCAAGCGCAAGGCCGAGCCCGAGCCGCTGTGGCGCGAGGAGCTCGGCCGCAGCCTGCGTGCGACCCGGGAGGACCGCGGCGACCGGCTCGTCGACGTCGCAGAGCGAGCCGGTGTGTCACCCCAGTACCTCTCCGAGATCGAGCGGGGCCGCAAGGAACCCTCCAGCGAGATGATCGCCGCCGTCACCGGAGCGCTCGGCATCGACCTCGCCGATCTGCTCGGCAGCATCGCCGGGCAGGTCCGACGCAGCAGGCCCGCGGCCCCCGCTCCGGTCGGCCGCCCGGCCGGACCGCTGCTGATGGCGGCCTAGCTCCGCTCGTCCAGGACGTGGTCCGCGAGGCCGTAGGCGACCGCCTCCTGCGCGTCGAAGACCCGGTCGCGGTCTGTGTCGTGCCGCAGCGTCGCCACGTCCCGTCCGGTGTGCCGGGACAGGATCTCCTCCAGCTGGGTGCGGACCCGGACCACCTCGTCCGCCTGCAGGATCAGGTCCGGGATCGTGCCCCGGCCCTGCGCGGCCGGCTGGTGCAGCACCACCCGCGTGTGCGGGAGCACCGCGCGGTGGCCGGGTGCTCCTGCCGCCAGCAGCACCGCGCTGGCCGCGACCGCCTGACCGACGCAGGTCGTGGCGACCGGGGCCTTGATGTAGCGGATGGTGTCGTAGAGCGCGAGCATCGCGGACGGGTCGCCGCCCTCGGAGTTGATGTAGAGGTTGATCTCCCGATCGGGGCTGTCGGCCTCCAGGTGCAGCAGCTGGGCGATCAGCGCGTTCGCGACACCGGAGTCGATCGGGGTTCCGAGGTAGACGATGCGTTCGGCGAGCAGGTGCGAGTAGACGTCCATGATCCGCTCGCCGTTGGTGCTGCGTGTGATGACGTTGGGAATCGTGTAGCTGGTCATGCCCGAACCCCCGTCTCCGCGCCGAGGCCCATGGGCGTGCGCATCGGCATCACCTGGCCCAGGCCGTCGACGATGTGGTCGACGAACCCGTACTCGCGTGCCTGCTCGCTGCTGAACCAGCGGTCGTGCAGCGAGTCGGCGAAGACCCGTTCGACCGGCTGGCCGGTGTCCTCGGCGATGATGCCCAGCACCGTGTCCCGCGTGTAGCGCAGGTCGTCGGCCTGCACCTCCACCTCGACGGCCGAACCGCTGATCCCGGCCGAACCCTGGTGCATCAGGATTCGCGCGTGCGGCAGCGCGAAGCGCTTGCCGGGAGTGCCCGCCGACAGCAGGAACTGGCCCGCGCTGCACGCGAGTCCGAGCGCGAGCGTGGACACGTCGCACGGGACGAGCCGCATCACGTCGCGGATCGCCAGCATCGACGGCACCGAGCCGCCGGGGGAGTGGATCCACAGCGCGATGTCCTTGCCGGGATCGGAGTGGGCGAGGGACAGCATCTGCGTGATCAGCACCGTCCCGTTGTCGTCTTCGAGCGGACCGTCGAGCACCAGGACCCGCTGGTCGTAGAACCGTTCGCGAAGCCGGTGGTCGAACATCGGCTGCTTCTCGTCGTTGGCCATGACCCGACCATGCCGCCGGAACCCCGCTCGTGGAGCCCCGCGCTGCCCTGAGCAGATCCGCCGTCAGCGGCGTCGTGAGTCGTGCTCCGGTGGCAGCAGTGCTGCGCGAGCGTGGGTGGCGAAGGTGCTCTCCCAGCGGTGCAGGTCGGCCGCGGCGAAGCGGTGGTATTGCAGCTGGGCGGTCGGGCGGTGGTAGACGGGGTCTTCGGTGCGCCAGGCCGCCTGGCGCAAGGGGGTTTTCGCCGTCTTGTTGCTGGCAGTGAGGGGTATTTCGGCGGTGATGCGGACGAATCGGGGGAGGCACTTGGTGCCCAGATCGGGCTGAGCGGCGAGGAAGTCCGCGAAGGCCGCCGGGTGGAACTCGTCCCGCAGCTGGAGGGCGCACATGACCTGGTCGCCGGTGCGCGGATCCGGCACCGGGTAGACCGCCACCGCTTCGACCGGCTCCCAGCGCTGGAGAATTCGTTCCACCGATGCCGCGGAGAAGTTCTCGCCGTCCACGCGGATCCGGTCGGCGGTGCGCCCGGCGAAGTAGAAGAACCCGTCGGTGTCGCGGTAGGCGAGGTCGCCGGTCCAGAAGTCCTCGCCGCGCACGCGTTCCGCCTGAGCTTCGGGGTTGTTGTAGTAGCCCTCGAACGCGTCGGCCTTACCGAGGGCGACGATCTGCCCGATGGCCTCCTCGGCGTTGCTCAACCGCCCGTGCTCGTCGAACACCGCGGGCGGGCATTCGGTCGCGGTGTCCTCCCGCAGCACCCGGACGTCGAGTCCGCCCACGGGCAGGCCGAGCGAGTCCGGTGGGCTCTCGGCGGTCCGGTTGATCCGCAGCACGCCCTCGCTCATCCCGTACCCCTCGGAAACCCGGCAGCCGAAGCGCTCGGCGAACCGTTCGGCGTCATCCGGTGAGGCTTCGGTGCCGACGGCGAGCCGCAGCGTGCTGCGCCGGTCGGCCTCGGTCTCCGGCCGCGCGAGGACGTAGGCGAGGGTGCGTCCCACGTAGTTGACGAAAGTGACGCCGTAGCGGTGGATCTCGGGCGCGAATCCGGACGCGGAGAACTTGCGGGCCAGGCACACCGCCGACCCGACGTGCATCGCCGGCGCCAGGTTCATCATCGCCGAATTTCCGTGGAACAGCGGCATGCACAGGTACGACACCGAGTCCCGCGTGAGTTCGGTGCGCACGGCCAGCGACTCCGCGAGCGCGCCCAACCGGCCCTGCGAGCAGATCACCGCCTTCGGCGCCCCGGTCGAACCAGAGCTGAACAGCAGCAACAACGTTCGGCCCGGTTCCGGTGAAATCGACGGCAGCTCGGCGTGGTCGGGAAGCC
Organism: Saccharopolyspora sp. NPDC049357; assembly: GCF_040677225.1. Lineage (NCBI taxonomy): Bacteria > Bacillati > Actinomycetota > Actinomycetes > Pseudonocardiales > Pseudonocardiaceae > Saccharopolyspora > Saccharopolyspora sp. NPDC049357. The sequence continues at coordinate 189,134 of NZ_JBFAQJ010000005.1, forward strand.
GGTCGAGGTCGCTGTCGACGTTGAGCACCGACGCCCCGTGGTCGATCCCGTCGAGCAATCCCGACAGGCGCGTCTCGGTGACGACGACCTCGCAGTCGGTGTGCCGGATGTCGCGGGCGAGCCCGGCGCCCCGCCGGGTCGGGTTGATGCCCACCACGACCGCGCCCTCCAGCGCGGCGGCGACGATCCAGAACACGTGGTCAGGAACGTTCTCCAGCAGCAAGCCGACCTGCCGGACACCCGTCCGGCGAAGCCAGGCCGCGCGCCGCGCGCCTTCGGCGACGACCTGAGCCCACGTCCACGACCGCTCCTCGAAGCGCAGCCCGATCCGCTCGTCGCGGGCCCGCGAGCGCACGATCTCGGCGAAGGTGCTCACCGCTGCTCACCGAGATCCCGGCCCCGGGTCTCGGAGATCAGCAGCACCGAGACGATCGAAACACCGACCGCACCCACGATGATGCAGCTCAGCGGCAGGCTCGACCCGCCGGTGCCGGCCACCAGCGTGGCGGCGATCATCGGGGTGAAACCCGCGCCGAGCAGGCTCGCCATCTGGTAGCCCAGCGACACCCCGGTGTAGCGCACGCGGGTCCCGAACATCTCCGAGAGCATCGGTGCCAGCGGCGCGTACATGAGGTTCTGGAAGATCTGCGCGACCACCAGCGCCGCGATCATCGCCGGCACGGTCCGCAACTCCAGCAGCGCGTACATCGGGAACGCGAACAGGACCGCCCCGGACGCGCCGATCAGCAGCACCCGGCGCCGGCCGATGCGGTCGGAGAGCGCGGAGAAGATCGGGATCCCGATCAGCCCGGTCAGGCTGATCAGCAGGTGCGCGCGCATGATGTCCGGCAGGTCGTAACCGAGCCCCTTGGCGTAGGCGACGCTGTGCGAGCCGATCAGCGCCGTCATCGCGAACGGCCCGATCCCCGCAGCGCACGCCAGCAGCACCGCCCGCGGGCGCCGCAGCACCCGCAGCAGCGGCAACGACTCCCGCTCACCGGCCTCGGCCATCGCCTGCCGGAACAGCGGGCTCTCCACCACGCTCAACCGGACGTACAGGCCGATGATCAGCAGGATCGCGCTGGCCAGGAAGGGAATCCGCCAGCCCCAGGACACGAAGTCCTCGCGAGGCAGCAACGTCACCAGCGCGACGGCCCCGTTCGACAGCAGCGATCCGAGCGGCGAACCGGCCTGCATGATCCCCACCCAGGTGCCGCGACGTCGCGCATCGGCGTGCTCGATGACCATCAGCGCCGCACCGCCGTACTCGCCGCCCACCGCGATCCCCTGCACGCAGCGCAGCAGCACCAGCAGGACCGGCGCGGTCAACCCGATCGACGAGTACGTCGGCAGCACGCCGATGAGCACGCTCGCCACGCCCATCAGCACCATGCTCATGACCAGCGCGGACTTGCGCCCGAGCTTGTCGCCGAAGTGCCCGAAGATCAACCCGCCGAGCGGCCGCGCGACGTACCCCGCAGCCAACGTCCCGAACGCGGCAATGGTGGACACGGCGGGGTTCGACCCGGGGAAGTACAGCGTCCCGAACACCAGCGCGGCCATCGTCGAGTAGAGCAGGAAGTCGTAGTACTCGATGACGGTGCCCAGCAGCCCGGACAACGCCACCTTCCGCACCTGGCGACGGTCCACCGCCTCCGCAACAGGAACCGACCCCGGCATCGCCACTGACACCACTTCCTCCGCCGAACCAAGCGCTTGCTAGGCAACCTACGACGCCGATCACCCCAGGTCAACAACGAACAACCCCGACCCGACCCCGAGCACCGGATTTCAATGGAAGTCCGACACCGGATTTCAGTGGAAGTCCGACACCGGATTTCAGTGGAAGTCCGACACCGGATTTCAGTGGAAGTCCGGGATGGTGCCCGAGTTCAGTGGTAGCCCGGGATGGTGCCCGAGTTCAGTGGAAGTCCGGTGCCCGGTTTCAGTGGAAGTCCGGGATGGTGCCCGGTTTCAGTGGAAGTCCGGTCCCGGATTTCAGTGGAAGTTCGGGGGTGGGTCTGAGTTCAGTGGAAATCCGGCACTGGAGTTCGGTGCTGGCCCTGGTCACCTGGCTCGGACTGCGCGGCCATCGCCTGCTCCGCAGGCCGGAGCAGCAGCGCGAACCCGCCGGGCAGTCCTAGTCGGAGGTCCAGAGCGAGTCCAGCGGGAGCCGACCGGTCGGGATCGCCGATCGACCAGCGGGGCTCGGCGCGGGAATGACGCCAGGGCTCGGAGTGAATCGGCCATGCGGTCGACACGATCGGCCTGCGTCGTGGCTGGTGAGGCGGGTCGGCAGCGGACTGCCTGCGGCCGGGCCTTTCGCCCCTGCCTGCCGGGAAGATCCGCCGGGACCCTTCCGTACTAGAGCCGGACAACAGCCTGAGGGGATCCGAACATGACCGCCGAACAGCCGTACCCGCGACCGGTGCCTCCCGCGATGTCGTTCCCAGCGCCCACCAACGGCATGTCGGTGGCCGCGCTGGTCCTGGGCATTCTCGGGGTCGCACCGCTGGCGGTGATCTTCGGTCACATCGCCGTGCGCGACATCAGGAAGAACCCGCCGCAGTCCGGGTACGGCATGGCGATCGCCGGACTGGTGCTGGGGTACGTGGTCCTGGCGGCGTGGGTGATGATCCTCCTCTTCTTCTTGGTCGTCATGATCGGAGCGTCCACCACCAGCGCGCTGGGCGCGTAGCGGGCGTTCTGCCTTGAGGGGTGGTCGGCCGGTGCCGGGGAGGGGAAGGTGCACCGGCCGACCTGGAACCGCTATGTCGGCGGGGAGTCAGCCGAGCGGTTCCTGATTCAGGGACGTGTCGTCATCCGTCTGCTGCCCTCGCCATCCGCAACGCCGCTTCGTAGCACTCCGGACACGTCGCCCACAGCCATGCGATCTCGGTGTTGTCCGCGACCTGATCGACCTTGCCGCACAACGTCGTGACCGCGGTTCCGCTCGGATAGACCAGCGCGCCTTCCGGTCGTTCATCGGTGCTCGCATGTCGCGACGAGTTCGCCGGAACCCAGTGGAATTTGTACATCGCAACCCCCAGGTGATTCGATGTTGATGGTGTCTGAATCAGAATCGACGTCTAGTAGTCGTTGATCAATTACCTAATCGTGGGATGGATATACCAGGTCAGCGGCCATACGATCTGTCTCGTGCCTGTAGACACCACCGGAATGACGCCGCGATCGCGAGCGCTTGCTGCAGCGATCCGAACGGTCCGCGAGGAAGCCGGGATCAGCGGGCGTGAGCTGAGCAAGCGCCTTGGCATGAGCCACGGGACGATCTCGCATTGGGAAACCGGCCGACGAGTACCGACACCCGAGGACGTGGCGTCGCTGTTGACAGCGGCGGGAGTGACCGGCGCGGAAAAGCGGCGACTCGTCGAGCTTGCGAGGCACGCGAGCGAGCCGAACTGGCTCACCGTCGGCATACCGGGAATCCCGCAGCAACTTGCCGGAGCAGTCGAGTGCGAGCGGTCTGCGTCAGCGATTCATCAGTGGTCCCCCATGTTGATTCCAGGATTGCTTCAGACCACCGACTACGCCCGTGCACTCTTGAAAGCTGGCGGGCTGCCTCCGAACGAGATCGAAACTCGCGCGATGGTGCGGATCGCCCGCCGAGAGACGATCACGTGCAAGACGCCGCTACGCCTGCATGTTCTGGTCGGTGAGAACGCCCTGCGGGACGAGATCGGCTCGCCCGAGGTGATGGTGGACCAGCTGCGCCATCTCCTCGGGCTGATGGCACGGGACAATGTGACGATCCAGGTCGTGCCGCCCAACGTTGGCTGGCACCCCGGCGTGGTCGGTCCCTTCGTCATGTACGACTTTCCGGACGCTCCGTCGGCTGTTCACTTCGAGCACTACAGCTCTGGAGCGTTCGTCGTCGACACTGACGATGTTCATGAGTATCGACATGCGGTCGATTGGATCTGCAAAGTGGCCTTGAGTCCTGAAGCTACGGCAGAGCTCATCGGCGCGATCGTAGAGAGCAAGGAGGACCTACCGTGAACGAGATCCAGGACTGGCGGAAGCCCAGTCGTAGCCAGCCGAATGGAAACTGCGTGGAGGTTGGTCGCGTAGTCGGTTGGCGCAAGTCGAGCTTCAGCCATCCCAACGGCGAGTGCATCGAGGTGGGGGACTTATCCGGGCACGCTGCGGTGCGTGACTCGAAGGTGCCGGACGCGGGGTACTTCACGGCGACGCCGTCGCAGTGGGCGGCGTTCATCGACGCGGTGAAGGGCGACCGGTTCTCGCTCTGAGGCGCTGCGGGCACGGTGCGTCAACCGTGCCCGTACTCCTACGGAGCGTGCACGTCCGACTACGGAAAGACATTTCGACTGAAGCGGACCTTCCGGGCGGTGGGCGTGGAATCGGATTCGCCGTGAATCGTTGCGTTCGAGCACTCGACCTGGCGCGTCGTCCCGACTAGACAGACACCCAACACAAGGACGACGGAACAACGAGGTTCAGCCATGTCGGACTCCGTGCAGCACGCTGCGGGCGCTGGTCGCACCCGGGAAGAGAAGCGGTTGCTCGCCAGCACGCTCGTCGGGACGACCATCGAGTGGTACGACTTCTTCATCTACGCCCAGGCGGCGAGCTTGGTGTTCGCGCCGCACTTCTTCAAGCCACTGAGCGCGGACGCACCGGGGGTGGCCAGCCTGCTGTCGCTGGCGACCATCGGCATCAGCTTCCTGTTCCGGCCGCTCGGAGCGGTCGTCGCCGGGCGGTTCGGTGACCGGCTCGGGCGCAAGGCGATGCTGGTCATGACGCTGATCATGATGGGTGCGGCGACCGCGCTGATCGGGCTGCTGCCCACCTACGCCCAGATCGGGGTCGCGGCACCGATCCTGCTGATCGTGCTGCGCATCGTGCAGGGCTTCTCCGCGGGCGGGGAATGGGGTGGCGCGGCGCTGATGGCCGTCGAGCACGCGCCGCACGGCAAGCGCGGCTACTTCGGCTCCTACCCGCAGACCGGCGTGCCGCTCGGGTTGATCCTGGCCACCGGGGTGCTGTGGGTGATCAGCTCGTCGACCAGCGAGGAGCAGTTCCTCGCCTGGGGCTGGCGGATCCCGTTCCTGCTGTCGGTCGTGCTCATCGTGTTCGGCTACCTGGTGCGACGCATGGTCGAGGAGAGCCCGGTGTTCCAGGAAATGCTGGAGCGCAAGGCCCACTCCTCGGCGCCGCTGCAGGAGCTGTTCCGCAGCAACACCCGCAACGTCGTGCTGGCCGCGCTGATCTTCGTCGCCAACAACGCCGCCGGCTACCTGGTCATCGCCTACTTCCTCAGCTACGGCAAGACCCTCGGGCTGTCCCGGCCGACCGTGCTGCTGGCGACGATCGTCGGAGCCGTCGGATGGCTGGTGTTCACCGTCTACTCGGGTGCGCTGTCCGACCGGATCGGACGGGTGCGCACGTTCCAGATCGGCTACGCGGCCGTGTTCGTGTGGATGCTGCCGATGTTCCTCATGATGGGAACGGGCAGCGGCGTGCTGTTCGCGCTGGCCATCGTGGTGCTGTCGTTCGGCATCGGGCTGTCCTACGGGCCGATGTCGGCGATGTACGCCGAGATGTTCCCCGCCAATGTGCGCTACTCCGGCGTGTCCATCGGATACGCCTTCGGCGCCATCCTCGGCGGGGCCTTCGCGCCCACCATCGCCGAGGCGCTCACCCAGGCCACGGGCAGCGCCTACGCGGTCGGCGCGTACATCATGGTGCTCAGCGTCATCTCGATCATCGCCGTCACCATGGTCCGCGAACCCCGCGGCGCCGACCTGAACGCCTAAGAGCTGTTTAGGAATCACTTTGCTCAGCGGTGCGGGTAGCGGAACCTGAGGCGGTCCTCCTGCTCCGGGCGCGCCGACTCATGTATGCCAATACACCACGTCGACACGTCCTCACAGGAGAACCGCCTCAGAACCCGCGGCGGTGCGAGCTGGGTCCCGCACCTGAAACAGCGGCTCCGCCGCATTCCTAAACACCTAGTCCCCTCCTCGGCGGTGTCGGGGGTTTCGAACTTCGCGCGAAATTGGAAAACCCCCGCACCCCGAGCCGTTCCTCGCCGTATCGTCGCCGTGCGGTGGTCCACAGCCGGACCGGCGGTGATCGGAACGGGGTGTGAACGTGGGTGGCGCTGTGGTTGAGGGTGAGGAGCGGGACACCGGCGATGCCGCGCTCGAAGTGCTGCGGGCCGAGCTGGCGAGGGCGGATGCCGCGATCGCCCGCACCGACACGAAGGCGAGCGTGCTGCTCGCGGTCTTCGGGCCGATCGTGACGGTCGGCGCGGCGGCGGTCCAGCGGATCCCGCTGCCCGCGGCCGGGCGGATGGCGCTGTGGGGCGCGCTCGTGCTGACGTTGCTGGCCGTCCTGCTGCTGCTCGCCGTGGTGCGACCGCAACTGCGCGGCAGCGGGTTTCACCACAGCAGGCGGATGACCGACGAGGAGATGACGGGCTTCGTCGAGCGGATCGTCGAGAACCCGCAGCGCTGGTACCGGCAGCAGCTGCTCACCATCTCCCGGCTCGGCGCGACGAAGTTCCGCGGAGTCCGGCTGGCGACCGCGTTCATCGGCGCGGGCATGATCACGGCAGTCCTCGCCGTGGCGTCATCCCAGTGGTGACGCCACGGCGAGGACCGGAACCTCAGCGGGGGAGGTTGTCGCCCTTGTGGTTGATCGCGTTGCGGGCGATCTCCAGCGGGGCCCAGCCCTTGTCAGTGGTGAACGGGCCGCCGTCGTTGCCGTGGTGCCAGTACCTGAGGCAGAAGTCGCCGTCGCGCACCAGCCGGATCGCCTGGTGGTCGATGTTGTCCGGGCTCGTGCAGTCGGGATCGCCGTTGTTGTTCAGGTCCTCGTCGAAACCGTACTTCTGGTGGGCCCAGTAGCCCTTGTCGATGGCGCGGTCGTAGTCGACGGTCGTGTCCTCCTCGGAACCGACCAGGCTCCAGTCGATCCCCTCGGCCCACGGGTCGTCGAAGCCCCGGTCCTTCGCACCGTCCGCGGACTCGTGCAGCTTGCTGATGAACCCCGAGCCGCCGTCCTGCGCGCGCGTCATCTGCCACCACTGGTGCGAGCAGTCGGCCGGATCCGTGCACGGGTCCTTGGTGATCCCGCCGTGCGGTGTGCCGAGCGTGACGACGTCGTCGACGTCGACCTTCGGCGGAAAACCGTCCCAGCCCTCACGCGTTCCGAGCACCGCGACGCGGGTGACCAGGCCGCCCATCGAGTGGGCCACGACGTCCACCGACCGGCCCTTGCTCGTGTAGTCGGAGTAGATGTGGTTGGCGAGCTCCTTCGCGATGTCCTGGATCGGTGTGTCGTTGTCGTTGTCGCCCCGGCCGCCGACGTACTCGTTGCAACCTTCATCGCCCTCGTAGTAGCCGATCGTGCGCACCGAGCGCCCGTCGAACTCGGAGCGGGCGTTGCCCCACAGATCTTCGCAGTTCGCGTCGGCGCCCTCGTTGTAGCCGTGGACCAGCAGAACCGGTTTGGAATCCGCAGCGGCCGGCTCGGCCGAGGCAGCAGCGGGTGCACTCATGCCCAGGCCCGCGGCGAGGATTGCCGCGGACGCTCGGCGCCATCGTTGATCGCGCATTCGAACATCCCCCAGAAATCGACGTTCGATCAACGCTAGGGCGATCTCACCCGGCCCGCAACGGAATTGAGAAGATAGGGGGTACTCCCGTTGAACTACCTGGGACCGTTCGGTCAGCGGTCGTCGTGCAGCCACTCGTCGTAGAAGGCGGGGAGGTCCGAGGCCTGGCCGCGGAACTGCGGGTCGCGCTTCTCGGTGAAGGCTGCGACGCCTTCGGCGCCGTCGCCGATGCTCGTGTAGAACATCGCCAGCGAATCGATCCGGTGCGCGTCGCGGGGGTGGTCGAGCGCGCTGTTGCGGCGCATCATCTGGCGGGTGAGCGCCGTGGCGACCGGTGACTTGCCCTTGGTCCAGGCGTCGGCGAGCTCCAGCGCGGCGTCCAGCAGGGATTCGGGTGCGTGGACGGCGTCGGCGAGACCGGCCTCCGCGGTGCCGGTGGAGTCGAGGATGTCGGCGCGGTAGACGAGGTCGAGGGCCTTCGGCATGCCGACGATGCGTGGGAGGAACCACGTCGAAGCGGCCTCGGGAACGATGCCGAGCCGGCCGAAGACCAGGCCGAACCGCGCCTTGCTCGACATCAGGCGCGCGTCCATGGCCAGCGTCATCGTCGCGCCGATGCCCACGGCGGCGCCGTTGATGGCGGCGATGACCGGTTTGCGGCAGTCGTGGATGGCCAGCGTGACCCGGCCGCCGGTGTCGCGGATGCGGCGGAGTTCGGGGGAGGAGAGGTCCTGCATGTCGGCGAGCGTCGGCAACCGCGACTCGTCCAGGCCGAAGACGTTGCCCTCGCTGCTGAGGTCCATCCCCGCGCAGAACGCGCGGCCCGCGCCGGTCACGACAACCGCCCGGATGGAGTCATCGTCGTTGACCTGGACGAACGTCTGCTCCAGCTCGTCGGCCATGGTGGGGGTGAAGGCGTTGAGCTGGTCTGGTCGGTTGAGCGTGACGACGAGTACGCCGTCGGTGACGTCGTGGCGGATGGTGCTCGGTTCCACACTCGTCTCCTCGTGGTCGGGCCGTCGACCCTGCGCAGGCGGGATCACTCCGTCAACCATGTTGACACAGCCGTGCGCGGAGTCGACGTGGCCCTGATCACGAGCAGCGGGGTCACCTCGACCGCGAGCTCTGAGCGGGTACTCGCTCTCGCTCTTCCTCTTCCTCTTCCTCGTCTTCCTCGTCTTCAACGTCGGACTCGTCGGACTCGTCGGACTCGTCGGACTCGTCGGACTCGTCGGACTCGTCGGACTCGTCGGACTCGTCGGACTCGTCCTCGTCTTCGAACTCGTCTTCCTCGTCCGTCTCATCTGCCTTGTCTTGCTCGTCCGACTCGTCTTCCTTCTTCGCCTTCTCTTCTTCGTCGAGCGCTTCTTCGTGGGTCTTGACGACCTCCTCGTCCCGGATCTCGCCGCGCCAGCCCTCGGTCTCGTCCTGTTCGAGAATGGTGCGCGTCATCATGTGCCGCTTGATGTGCTTGAAGTCCGACCGCACGCGTCGTCCCTGCGCCCGCCACAGGTTGGCGGTCTTCTCGAAGAACCCCTGCGGGTAGTACTCGCAGACGAGCAGGACGCGCGTCATGGTCGGGGCGAGCTCGTGGAAGGTGACGGCGCCGTCGACGTAGCCCTTGGCGCCGGTCGACTTCCACACGATCCGTTCGTCCGGAACCTGTTCGACGATGGTGGACTCCCAGTCGCGGTGGGACAAGAAGATCTGCGCCCGCCAGTTGAGCTTCTCGTCGGACTCCTGCTCGACCTTCTCGACCTTCCTGGTGAAACTGGGGTAGTCCTCGAACGTGGTCCACTGGTTGTACGCGACGCGAACCGGAAGACCGACGTCGAACTCCTCGATGATGTTGACGACCTTCACGTTGCCTCCCCCTCCACTACTACCGCCGCCCATGGCTTGCTTGACCTTGTCCTTCGCCCCGGCCATCCCGGCGCTAAGCGCTGACTTCAGCGGAGACTTGCCCTCGGCCAGGCTCTTGGCGCCGGTGAGCGCTGCGGTCAGGCCGGAACCGCCGTTGTCGGCGACGTCGGTCAGCTTGCCGGTGAGGCCGGTGACCTTGTCCGTGACCGAACCGACGGCTCGGGAGACCACCGCTTCGAGGAGTTCCTGCCCGGCTTCCTTGAGGTGGTCGAGCGGGAGCTCGTCCATCAGTCCCTTGTCGCGCTGCTCGGTCTCAGCCATCGTTCCCACCCGACCTGCGCCTCGATCCGGTGGACGACGCTGCGGCCTTCTTCCTCGGGGCGGTCGATGCGGCGCGAGGGGCCGACGGCTTGCGCGGTGCGCGAGTTCGCTTGCCCGACTGAGCGGCTTGGTCGTCGGTCGAGGAACGCTGCTTCGGTGTCTTCGCCTCCTCCGCCTGCTGTTCCGGGACCTTCGCCTGTTGTTCCGAGGACTCCGGTTCCTGCCCCGAGGAAGCCGATTCCTGGTCTTCGTCATCCGACTCCGCTGATTCCGACTGCGGGGAACGGATCTTGGCGGCGCGTTCGGAGAGGTTGTCGCCCAGCGAATCGAGCTTGTTGCTCGCCGCAGCGACGGCCGCGGTCTTGGCCGCCTCGACGAGGCGGTCGCGGAGGACGTTGCCGAGCTCGCCGACTTCGTCCGAGCTGGCCACCGCCTCGCCCGCCTTCGCCAGCAGCTCCTTGGGATCGCCCATGCGCTTTCCGAGAACGAGCCCGCCCATCATGAGCGCTAGTTTCATTTTGCGGCTGCGACCGAGGACGTAGCCGATCGCCACCGCCGTCGCGATCTGAGGTCCCTGCTTCATCCCGACCTCCTGCTGGAGCGATGAAATCCTCCGGCTGCGAAGCAGCAGCCTGAGTCAGATTTACCCCCGGAACGGTGCGTCCACACATCGACGCCGATGATCGTCCAGGTCTGAGCAGTCGACGTTCGTACTGGTCAACAGCGTCAGCGTGGGATGCGTCCGGCCTCCGGTGCTCGCAGAGGTAGCTAGAGGCGGGCTGCTGCGGGGCGTAGAGTCGAAGGCCTCTTCTCCGTCGAGAGCCCCGTCGACTAAGGCTGGAAATGAGCGTAGAGCGCGCCTGCCGACTGTGCAGGAGTGAGGGGATTCGACGATGGCCGACAAGGACGAGCGATCGGAAGAGGACCGCCACGGCGCGGAGCTGGTGGAAGCCGGCACCGAGGGGGAACAGGTGTCCGCATCCGGTGACTGGCACAAGGACCAATATCCGGACGTCTACCTCGACATCCCCCTGGTGAAGGTCGATGAGATCAGCTTGGAGGTGGAGAACCTCCGCGCGCGGGTGTCCCTCCAGGCCGAGGTCCTCGACCTGCTCAAGCTCAACGTCGGCGTCGACGCCGAGCTCGGCCGAGTCGCGCTGCAGATCAAGGGCGTGGAGGCGCAGGCACACCTCAACGTCCGGCTGGACAACGTCGCCAACGTCCTCGACCGGGTCCTGACGACGATCGACCGCAACCCCCAGATCCTGGAGAACCTCACCAAGAGCCTGGGGCGCGCGGTGGAGGACGTCGGTGAAGGCGCGGGGTCCGCGGTGAAGGACGTGGGCGCGGGTGCCGGCGAAGCCGTCGAGGACGTGGGTGAAGGTGCGCGTTCGGCGGTCAAGGACGTCGGCTCCGGCGCCGGTAGTGCCGTGGAGAGCGTTGGCGAGGGCGCCGGGTCCGCGGTCGAGGACGTCGGCGCTGGTGCCGGTGGTGCGGTGGAGAACGTGGGTGAGGGAGCGGGTTCGGCGGTGAAGGAGGTCGGCTCCGGGGCCGGTGGTGCGGTCCAGAGCGTGGGCGAGGGCGCGGGCTCGGCCGCCGAGGAGGTCGGCTCGGGCGCCGGCAGTGCGGTCGAGAGCGTCGGGGAAGGCACCGGTGAGGCCGCTGAGCAGGTTGGCAGCGGTGCCGGTGAGGCCGCTGAGCAGGTTGGCAGCGGTGCCGGTGAGGCCGCTGAGCAGGTTGGCAGCGGTGCCGGTGAGGCCGCTGAGCAGGTTGGCAGCGGTGCCGGTGAAGCTGCTGAGCAGGTTGGCAGCGGTGCCGGTGAGGCCGTCGAGGACGTCGGGAGCACGGCTGAAGAGGTCGGCAGGGGAGCGCGCGACGTCGTCGGCGACGGAAGTTCCGACGAGGAGGGCGAATCCGAGGGAAAACCGACCCGAAGGCGCCGCACGACCGGGGAATCCGAGCGCGGCACCCGTCGCAGCAGCCGAGAGGGCACCTCGCGTCCGTCCAGGAGGGAACGACGCCGATGACCGACAACGAACCGGACGTGACCTTCACGAGCACCGTGCGCGCCGACGAGATCACCTTCGGCGAAGTACCCGAAACCAGGGTCGATTTCCCGGGAGACACCGACGACCGCTCCACCTCCGGAAGCGACCGCACGAACCTCCCGAACCCGGTCCGAGCGCACGTGACCTACCACGACATCCAGGTCGACTACCGGATCGAGGCCCACCTGGACCAAGAGGACCGCTGCGACCTCTGACCCGCATGAGGTGGAGGCATGGGCGGTTTTGGTCTGAATTGACCGGGCATTTCGGGCGTTGATCCTGGATGGTTCGGACCAAAACTGCCCTCTGCCCCGCGGCCCCCGGCAACGGCACCGGGGGCCGTCGTCGGGTGTGGTGGTTGCGGGGGTGTGGGGGTGGGCGTTGGTAAGGTCGCTGGCCGGTTGAGGTGGTCCTGCGGCTCTGGTGGAGGCGGTTCGGTGGGCGCGTCGTTGATCGGGATCGGTGAGGTCGGGTCCTTCGGGTGGCGGGTGTTCCACGAGCGGCATCCGGTGATGATCGAGCGGTTGTGCGCCGCGCATCCGTTCGGGCCGGACGTGCGGGAGGCGTTGTCCGCGCTGTTGCGGGAGTCGACCGAGGGCGTGGTCGAGCCGCTGGAGGACGACGCGCCCGACCGCGGGGTGTGGGCGGAGTGGATCGCCGATCAGGTCGGCCGGCCGTGGGCCGAGACCTCGTTCCTGTGGGCCGAGAGCTACTTCTTCCGCAAGCTGCTGGCGGCGACCGGCTTCTTCGCCCCGGGGCCGTGGCGGGGTGTGGACCCGTTCGCGCCGATGAAGCGGGCCGAGCTGCACAACGCGGCCACCGCCGAAACGCTCAAGGCCCTCGACGAGCTCCCGCACCTCGGCGACGCCGAGCGGGACGCCGCCGTGGTCCAGGCCGCGGTGTGGGGCAACCAGGCCGACCTGGCGTTCCAGCTGTCCACCGACGCGAGCGGCGCCACCTCAGGCCTGGTCGCGGGCTCGCCCGAGGAGTTCTGGTCGTTGTTCGGCGCACCCGGCGTGGTCCACCTCGTCGCCGACAACGCGGCGGGTGAGCTCGCCGCCGACCTCGTGCTCATCGACCGACTGCTCACCACCGGGCGCGCCGATCGGGTCGTCCTGCACGTCAAGCCGGGCCCCTACTACGTCTCCGACGCCACCCCGACCGACGTGCTGGAAGTCCTGCACCACCTCTGCGGGCTGGGAGGTGAGTCCGCGCAGGTCGGCGACCGCGTCGAGAACGCCCTGCGAGCAGGGGAGATCGCGGTTCGAGCACATCCCTTCTTCTGCGCGCCGCGGGACTTCGGCGACGTGCCGGACGACCTGCGCGCCGAGTTCGCCTCGGCCGCCGTGACGATCTTCAAGGGCGACCTCAACTACCGCCGCCTCGTCGGTGACCGCCACTGGCCGGTCGAGCGGTCGTTCGCGGACGCGGTGTCGCACTTCCCGGGGCCGCTGGCCGCGCTCCGAGTCCTCAAGTCCGAGGTCCTCGTCGGACTGGATCCCGCGACCGCGTCGTCGCTGGACGCGGACGGACAGCCCTGGCGGACGTCGGGCTCGCACGCCCTGATCCAAACGCGCTCCTGAACGGCGATCAGCCGGTAGCGTCGATCACCTGGCCGATGGGGGCATGTCGGTCAGCAGCGCGCTACGAAGAGGAGATCCCGATGTCCGACTTCGAGACCCGCTCGCATCTGAACAGGCGGTCCCTGCTCGGGACCGTCGGTGCACTGGGGATGGCGACCTTCCTGCCCGCAACCGGATGGGGTCGGGGAACGTCGTCGCAGCAAGAACATCCGCCGAACTGGCCTCCGATGGAGCCGTACGGAACCGCCGACACCCGCGTGGACCTGGAGCCCAGGGACGACAACTCCCGAGTTCTCGAACTCGAACTCCGCCCTCGGGACGAGGAACTGGGCCGGGTCTGGATGCGCGACACCTACGTCAACTGCTTCATCGTCGACGGCCAACCGGTCTACGTCGCCACCGGCACCACTCGGGCCCCGGGCCTGCCTGCCGCGTCGCCGTGGAACGACGGCATCTTCGTGTGGACCGCCGGTTCCCTGGACGGGCCTTGGAAGCTGGTGGACACCACCGGCACCCGGCCCGACGCGGAGAAGGGCAAGGTGTGGTCGCCGGAGTTCGTCGGCGAGAACGAACCCGGGCGGACCGTGGTCGCGCCGTGGCAGCGCTACGCGGGCGAGGGCGCTGACAAGCGCGGGGACGTGTGGGCGCCGGAGGTGCACCACTTCCGCGGAGCCTGGTACGTCGTGGCGTGCATGGGCGATCAGTCGCGCAAGGTCGGTTCGTTCATGCTCAAGAGCGAGGGCGGTGTCGAGGGCCCGTACCGGGTGGTGGAGGGCAACCTCGAAAAGCCCTTCGGCGAGCTCAATCCCGGTGCTCCCGACGGCGTCGATCCGAACGTCTACTACCACATCGACGGCGGCCTCTACGCCGAAGACGGCAAGGCCTGGCTGGTGCTGCACAACGACCTCTACGCCGAGTTCCAGGACGACATGGAGGACATCGTCCAGAAGACGAACCTCCCGAAGTTCCAGCAGACGCGCTACGAGCCCGAGCCCTACCTCGAAGGTGCGCACGTGATCAAGCACGGAGGCAAGTACTTCCTCGTGCACGCGGCCTGGAACAAGACCACGGGCAGCGGCGACACCGAGCGCCACGCCTACACGCCCGACGGTGAACGGGACCAGTACGACGCGATCATCGCGGTCTCGGACCACTTCGCAGGGCCCTACTCGAAGCGCTGGACCGGCGGCATCGGGGCGGGCCACAACAACCTGTTCGTCGACGCCGACGGACAGCTGTGGGCGACGTTCTTCCGGAACCCGGTCGCGGGCCACTGGCACGAACCCGACAACCTGCCGCACGCGGCCGTGCCGGGTGTGGTCCGCGTGGAGTGGACCGGCCCCGAAGGCAACCGCCTCTACGTCCAGCGCCGGGAGGCGTAGGAGCTAAGGAACGGAGACCTGGCCTGCCTGGTCTACGTGCAGGGTCCAGACGTTCTTGTCCTTCGGGACTCGGTTGTTGGTGTCGCTGCCGAAGTCGATCTGGCCGGTCACCAGCCCGTACTTCGACGGCAGGTCGGCGTCGGTCTGGTGCTGGTTGGCGTTGATCTGGCGCCACACGGTCCCGGCGGTGATCGGGATCGGGCCGCCCCGGTCGAGCTGGTTCGCCGCCCTGAGCAGGACGCTCGCGGCATCGTGGGCGAGCGCGGCGTGCCCGTCCAGGGACAGGTTCCCCTCCCTGGGCGGGCATTCGTCGGGAGGCATCGCCGGATCGTGCCCGGCGATGATGATGTTGAGCGTGCAGTAGAAGTCCAGCGCCGGGCCGACCACGGTTCCCCCGGAGTCGTTCGGGTCCGGCGTGCTCGGGGCCACCGCGAACGATTGGTAGTAGTACGGGATGCCGATCTTGGCGAAGCGCGCCGCCCGGTTGGCGACGTGACTGGCCACGTCGTCGCTGCCCAGGATCATGGGCGGGACATCGGTCGGGCAGCCGCTGCCCACGCCGTCCAGGAACTCCCGGAACTCGGTGCCCCGCCCGGCGTAGTACACCAGCTCGCCCTGCCCGGTCTTGCAGGCTTCCCGGCCCGCGGTGTGCGGATCCTCGTTGAGCCACTGGACCGTCGCCCCGGGGTGGACCCGGCGGAACTCGTTCTCGACGTCGCTCCCGAGGTTGCGGCTGTAGGGGTCGACGCCGTCGCTGTAGATCTTGACCCCGGCGGTGCGGCCCTGCTTGCCCGCGTACTCGACGGCCCGCCGCGCCTGCGTGAGGTTCTGCGGCGAGACCTGGAAGTACAGCGGTGAGCGTTCGGGGATGTTGTCGTAGGACAGCGTCGAGGCGACCGTGGGAAGCCCTGCGGCACCGAGCCTTTCGATGACCTCGAAGGTCTCCTCGCGACTGTAGTTGAGGCCGATCACGCCGATGATGCTCGGATCCCGCTTGGCGAGCTCGGCGATCTGCTGGTCGACGACCTCCACACCGTGGCCCATGTCCTTGCCGCCGTTGGCGATGAGCACTCGGGCCAGCGGCGTGTTGGGTTCGAAGTTCTGGTCGTACTGGGCCACCGCGATACCGGCGAGCGTCTCGTGCTGGGCCGAGAGGTTGAAGGCACCCGCTCCCGGGGACAGATCGCCCAGGTAGACCAGGGTGAGGACCGGGCGGCCCGTTCCCGCGGCCTTGTCCAGCGCCGCCTGGTTCTGCCGCGAGATCGTGTCACCGATGGCGCGCAGACCGGTCAGGATCGGATCGGCCTCCTGCGCGGCCTGCTGGGTCTGGCCGGGTGGTGCGTCGTCGATGAACTCCGCGAGGAAGGTGCCGTCGGTGACGCCGACGCACTCACCGGACTTGTTCTCCATGCTGGTCAGCCCGGGTGCGGCGCCGAGCCAGTACCAGGGCGGCTGGAACAGGATGCCGCAGTAGCCGACGCTCAACGAGGAGTACACGTAGATCCCCACGCCTGCCAGCCCCAGCAGCAGCGTGACCGGCAGGGTTCGCCGCGACCACCACGGCGGGGGTGGCAGCGTGTACTTGTCCGCCGCGGCCAGGTGGCGGCGGATCTCGCTCTTGCGGGAATCCCCGGTCGCCGCCGGGGGAATCTCGACCGGCAGGTACCAGGTCATGTCCGTGCGCGCTCGCCGCGCCGCGTCGAGCTTGTGCCGCCACGCGCGGTACCCCTGCTCGTCGGCCTCGTGCGCTTGGGAGACGACGTCCTGGACGTTGTCCACCGTCGGCTCGACGGCGTGCGGCGGGACCAGCGAACTCGTGGTGATCAGCAGCAGCGGATCGACCAGGCCCGTCTCGTTGCGGATGTCGTTGACCAGCTTGAGCAGCGCGTAACCGCCGTTGGAGCGAGTGACGTTGTCCAGCAGCACCGTCGTGTAGGTCGTGCGCCACTTGCCGCGCAGCCGCCAGGGAAAGCGGCGGTAGGAACGGCGCAGGTCCTCCAGCAGCGTGTTGATCAGGAACTTCGCGACCTGCTCGGGAACCTCCTTGTTCCACTCGTTCTCGGTGAGGCGCTCGGCGAAACCGAGGAAGTTCCCCGGCACCTCCGGCGCCAGGTAGCTCTGCCGCCGGAACCACCGGTAGCCGCCGATCAGCGGCAGCCGCCAGTGCATCTTGAGCTGGAACCACAGCCACGGCACGAGGGCGAGAACCTTGAGGACCGACCAGACCGTTCGGTCCGGGGCGTCGGCGGTGCCGGTGTTGATCAGCTCCGCGATCCGCTGCGCGGGGTCGCGCCGCCACAGGCGCTTGCGCAGCTCGGCTTCTCGCCTGGGGATCTCGGTTCCGGAGAGGTCCTGCCGCATCAACCACAGCGCCAGGCTCAACCGGGGGAAGCGCATCCGTCCGGCTTGGGCGTTGAGCGGGCCGTTGAGCTGCTCGGCGATGTCGGCGAGCAGTCCGCGGATGGTGTCGACCTCGGGTGGTGGCAGCGGGGTCTGCGCGGCGCGGTCGCCGTCCCCGGGATCGGCCGTGGCGGGCTCCAAGCGGATGTAGGCGTGCGGGACCCGGTGCGGTTCGGCGCTCTTGAGCCGCTCGCCGATCGCCGGCAGCAGGTCCTCCAGCTCCCGCGGCCGGACCAGGCACAGCATCGGCAGACCGCCGCCGCTGTCGCTGCTGCTGGTCCGCTCGTGCCGCCGCCCGTAGAGCGCGCGGATGAGTTCCAGGACCTGCACGACCCCGTGGAACAGCGGTAAGGACGGCGGACCGTCGTCCTTCAGCGGAGCGAGAGTTCTGCTCATGAGCCCAATCCCCACATTGCGCACTAAGGCAGATGAAGAAGCGACGAGCGTAGCCGTGTTGGGGTGAGCGTGACAATGCGCCGATCCGGTCACGGCGGGCGCTCCCCGGGCGCGCGGAGCCCGGGGAGCGCGCGGGTCAGGAGTCCTTCCGGAAGTCCGCTGCCGTGGTCGCGTCCGTGAGGTGCGGCCAGCGCGGTTCTTCGCCCTTCGGCACGTCGCCGAGGACGGTGACCCGGCGGCCGACGCGGCGTTCGGCGTAGTCGTTGACCGCGTAGTGCTGGGTCGCCCTGTTGTCCCACATGGCGATCGCACCGGGCTTCCAGCTGAACCGGCAGACGTTCTCCGGGCGTTCGGCCGAGCTGAACAGGTGGCCGAGCAGCGCGTCGCTCTCGGCGCGGCGCAGCTGCGGGATGCGCAGGGTGAACATGCGGTTGACGTAGAGGGATCGCCTGCCGGTCACCGGGTGCGCGCGGACCACCGGGTGCTCGGCCTCGAATACGGTGCCGTTGGGGTGGGTGAAGGCGTGCACGGCCGTGAGCCCTTCGAGGAAGTCCCGCAGCGGTGCCGAGAGGTTCTCGTAGGCGAGGTGCTGGTTGCTCCACATCGTGTCGCCGCCGCGCGGCGGGCACTGCACGATCTGCAGGACGGAGGCGATCGGCGGGCTCGCCTGGAAGGTCACGTCGGTGTGCCAGACATCGGCCTTCGCGCCCTGATCGGAGTCGAGGACGACGATCTCGTCGTGCCCGTCCAGCTTGGGCAGGAACGGGTGCACCTCCAGCTCGCCGAGGAACCGCCCGAACGCCTTGTGCGCCTCGGGGGAGAGTTCCTCGGCCTCGGGGAAGAACAGCACCAGGTTCTCCACCAGCAGCGCGTGCAGCTGCGCGAAGGAGTCCTCGGTCAGCGACTCCAGGTCGAGTCCGCGCACCTCGGCGCCGAGTGCGCCGGAGGCGGGACGTACGTCGATGCTCGTCATGGGAAGGTCACCTCAACTTCCATTGGTGTACAAGGGTTTTCGGGCAGGCTCGCGCCAACGCGTGCCGGGTTCCCCGGTGTGCGGACCTGTTCTCGCCGCTGTCGTTGACGCGGTGTTCGGCGGTCGGTAAGGATGAAAAGCACGGAGGCGAACGGGTCTTCAATCCGGAAGAAAGCAGAGATCCATGGATTCCGAGGAATCGCGCGAGACGAGTCTCGAACTCGCCAAGCTCATCGACCTGGCAACACCTTTCGCCATCCGCGTCGCGGTGACGCTGCGGCTGCCGGAGCTGATCGCCGGTGGCACGACCGAGATCGGCCCGCTCGCGACCGAATCCGGCGCGCACCGCGAATCCCTCGAACGTCTGCTGCGCCACCTCGTGAGCATCGGCCTGTTCGCCGAGACCGGTGAGGGCGCCTACGGTCTGACGGCGCTGTCGCGCCGGCTGCTGGCCGAGGACGGCAAGTGGCTCAAGGACTGGCTGCTCCTGGACGGGCCGGGTGCCAGGATGGACCTGGCCTTCAGCGGGATGCTGCACTCCGTCCGCACCGGGAACTCGGCCTACGGCGCGGTCCACAGCACCCCGTTCTGGGACGACTACCAGCGCAACGACGACCTGCGGCGATTCTTCGGCGACGTCATGGCCGCCTACGCCTGGCAGACCGGTCCGGTGCTGGCCGAGGAGTTCGACTGGGCTCCGGTGAAGAGCGTCATCGACGTCGGTGGCGGTCAGGGCGCGCTGCTGTCCGAGATCGTCCGGGCGAACCCGCACCTGGACGGCGAGGTCCTCGACCTGCCCGCGGTCGCGGCGGAAGCCGACGTGTTCCTGGCGGAGGCCGGGGTGGCGGAGCGGGCCAGGTTCGTCCCGGGCAGCTTCTTCGACGCGCTGCCCGAGGGCCGGGACGTCTACCTCGTTTCCCGCGTGCTGACGGACTGGAACGACGAGAACGCGACCGCGATCCTGCGGCGCTGCGCCGAGGCCGCCGGTGACGGTCGCGTCGTCATCGTCGAGGTCCTCGCGGGCGACGACCACGCCAAGCAGAACACCTCGTTCGACCTGCAGTCGCTGGTGCTGCTGGGCGGTCAGGAGCGCGCGGTCGGCGACTTCGAGGTGCTGGCCGGCGAGGCGGGACTGAAGGTGATCGAGACCCGGACCTGGCCGGGCGGTCTCGTCGTCGTGGAGTGCGGCAGGCCGTGAGGCGTGCGCGGCGCCGGTCCTCATGCCCACCGAGGCCGGCGCCGCGACCGGGGGTCGGGCAGCAGTCCGAGCTGGCAGAGCCGGTCGAACGGCGAGAGCGGGTGCAGGCCCAGGCCGGACAGGTTGTGCATGACGGTGAAGCTGAGCCGCTGGTTGGCGCCGGTGTTGCGCAGCGCTCGCCGTCCGATCGCGCGGCCCGCCCACGACAGGTCGGTGAGCATCCGCGCGGCGTTGTGGCTGATCTTGCCGATCTGGGTGATCTCGGGCAGTCGCCGGGACTCGTACTCGCGCAACGCGGTGTCCACGTCGGACTCCGCGGCGAGGCATGAGCTCAGGGCGTGCGCGTCGTAGATGGCGCTGTTCATGCCCTGGGCCGCCATCGGGTGCACCGAGTGGGCCGATTCGCCGACCAGCGCGATGCCCGGCGCCGACAGCCCCGAGGCCTCGAAGTGCGAGACCGGCAGCGTCTGCCGGTCCGCCGCGCACGCCCGGAGCCGGTCCCCGAAGGCCGCCAGGTCGGGCAGCTCGGCGATCAGCTCGTCGGTCCAGCGCAGCACCGCGTCGTGGTCCACGCCCCGGAACTCGTCCGGCTCGATCTGGACGTAGAGCCGAACCCGGTCGCCCGGCAGCGGGTAGTGCATCCGCAGGCCGCGCGAGGTGGTGTGGGCGACGACCTCGCGGGCGGCGTCGGGAACGTCGGGGATCTCCAGCGCGACGAGCCGGTGCGGGTAGTCCTCGCGGTCGGCCTCGATGCCCGCGGCCCGGCGCAGCCGCGAGGACACGCCGTCGGCCGCCACCACCAGCGGCGCGCGGACCTCGCCCGAGCCCTTGAGCGCCACGCCCGACACGCGCCCGTCGTCGTCGCGGACCACGTCCTGCACCGAGGTTCCCCGGCGGAGGTCGACGGTGTCGGGCAGGTGGTCGGCCAGAGCCGTCAGGATCGACTCGTGGTCGGCCGACAGCAGCCAGTTCGCGCCTTCCGGCAGCTGCGCGTAGTCCAGCGCCATCCGGCCCTTGGCCTCCACGGCGACCAGCGACGACAGACGAACCGCACCTCGGTCTTCCAGGACCTCGCTGATGCCCCAGTCATCGAGGATCCGCAACGCGCCGGGCTGCAGCACCTCGCCCTTGGGGATCCTGGGCACCGTCGGGCGCTTCTCGGCGACCACGACCCGCAGGCCCAGCGATCCGAGCGCGTGCGCGGCGGCCAGGCCGCCCACACCCGCCCCGCACACCACGACGTCCGCGCGTTCTGCGGCAGGGGAGCTCATGTCGGCAGGGCCTCCTCGTCGGCGATCTCGTGGCGAGAGCGCATCGCCGCCTGCGTCCAGACGCTGAACACCAGCACCGGCAGCAGCGACGCGACCACGGGGACTGCGGGAACGGTGCGGGCGAGGATCGCCGCGGCGAGCACCAGGCGTTCGGCAACCAGCACCTCGTGGGCCCGCAGCGCGCGGGCCTGGCTCAGCGTCGGTGCGAGCCGCAGCAGCGGCAGCACCGCGATCAGCCCGGCGCAGCCCGCCACCGCGAGCAGCACCGGATATCCGGTCCGGTGCGGGAGCGCGAGCCCCAGCGCGGCGATGCCGATCGCCGAGGCGTAGAGCAGCACCGACAGCCGGGCGGCGTAGCGCTGCCCCCGCTGGACCGGCACCGACCGGTACCCGGCCGCGCGGTCGCCGTCGACGTCGCGCATCGTGCCGACCAGGTTCGACGCCGTGTCGTGCAGCAGGAAGACCAGCGACAGCGCGAGCGCGGTCCACCCCGGCAGGGGAGCGGCCACCATCGCGCCGATGAGGAACGCCGTGGCGGTGATCAGCCCGCGCACCAGGTTCCCCGACAGCCCTCGGGCCTTGCAGAACCGGCTGTAGGCCACCACGCCCGCCAGCGCGACCACGACCAGCGGCAGCGCCCGGAAGTTCGCCCAGGTCAGCAGTGCGGTCGCGGCGATCGCGAGGCCGATCCCGCAGGCGAGAGCGGTGTCCGGTGCCAGCCGGCCCGACGGGATCGGCCGCTGCGGCTTGGCGACCCGGTCCAGCTCGCGGTCGAAGTAGTCACCGAGGTAGTGCGCGGCGAGCCAGCCGAACGCCGTGCCGAACCCGGCGATGACGAACTCCGCGAGCCCGGCCTCACCGGTCACACCCGCGCCCGCCACGCCCACCAGCACCGGGTAGCACAGCGTGTACGGGCGGAAGGTCTGCACGTGCGCCCAGAGGGTTCGGCGCGTGCGCGCCCAGCGGCCGTGCACGGCCTACCGGCTCCGGTCGATGGCCAGGTCGGCGATCGCGCGCATCTGCTCGACCGCCACCGCACCCGGCAGGCCGTCCAGGCTGTCCCGCGCCGCCGCGATCTCCTCGGCAGCGCGCTGCCTGCTCCGCTCCAACGCCCCGGTGGTGATCAGCAGCTCGCGCATCAGCGCGTGGGACTCCTCGGCGGGCAACCGGCCCGACAGCGCTTCGGCGAAGCGCTTCCTGCCCCGCTCGTCGGCGACCTCGTGGCCGACCAGCACCGGATGGGTGGGGCGCAGGTTGGCGACATCGCTGGTGGCCGGCTTTCCGGTCGAATCGCCCAGGTAGGGAAGGAGATCGTCGAAGATCTGAAAACCCACGCCCAGGTGCTCGGCGTAGCGCGTGACGGCGTCGGCGTGCTCGCCGGTGGCTCCCGCCAGCACCGCGCCCGCTCGGCAGGCACCCCGGAACAGCGCACCCGTCTTCAGCGCCGCCATCTCCTGGTAGTCGCTCACCGGGCAGCTCAGGTCGCCCGCCATCTCGGCTTCCCGGACCTGACCCCGGCACACGTCGGAACCCGCACCGGCCAGCACCCGGGCCGCTTCGAGCACCGCAGCGGGCGGCACGGCCGTGCACTCCGACAGGGAGGTGACCATGTTCAGGATCAGGAAGTCGCCGGTGACCAGCGCATCGGCCATTCCGTACTCGGCGTGCACGGTGGGACGGCCGCGGCGCAGCCGGTCGTCGTCGATGATGTCGTCGTGCACCAGGGTGGCCACGTGCAGGTACTCCACGGCCAGCGCGGCCGGGAGCAGCTGGGGGCTGTCACCGCCGGTGGCCTCGGCGGAGTTGAGCAGCAGCACGGGCCGCAGCATCTTGCCGGGCCCCAGCAGGGCGTGCCCGGCCATCTGCTCGGTGCGATCGGCGACCGCCGACCACCGCTTGCGCATCTCGCGGCTGAGCTGCTCCGCCCATTCCGGCGAGCCGATTCCGGTGTCGTCGGTCATCTCACGCGCTATCCGTCCGAGGGGCGCCTGCCCTGTCACCGGCGAGGAAGCGCCGGGTCAGATCCAGCACCAGGTCGTTGGCCTCGGCGGTGCCGACGGTCACCCGGACCCCGGCGCCGTCGGCGAGAGTGCGCACCTGCACGCCGAACTCGTCGCAGAACCGCACGAACGCGTCGTTGTCCTCGCCGAACCGCAGCCAGTGGAAGTTGCCGTGGCTGCGGGGAACGTCGAGGCCCAGCTCGGCGAACCCGGTGCGCACCCGGTCGCGCTCGGCGGCGACCTCGGCGCACTGCTTGCGCATGACGTCCTCGGCGCGCAAGGCGGCCAGCGCGGCGTCCTGCGCCACGGTGCTGACCCGGAAGAAGTACGAGCCCGGCGTGAGCGCGGTGACCACCGACTCGTTGGCGACGAGGTAACCGACCCGCAACCCCAGCAGTCCGTGGGACTTGGAGAACGTGCGCACCACCGACACCCGGGGGTCCTCGGCGGCCAGCTGGATGCCGCGGGCGATCGCGGATCGTTCGGCGAAGTCGGCGTACGCCTCGTCGATGAGAACCCGCACGCCCGAGGGGAGCCGGTCGAGGAACGCGCGCAGCTCGTCGTCGGCGAACACCGTGCCCGTCGGGTTGTTCGGGTTGCACAGCAGCACGATCTTGGTGCGGTCGGTGACCGCGTCGGCCATCGCGGCCAGGTCGTGGGCGTCATCGCGCAGCGGCACCGCGACCGGTGTCGCGCCCGCGCAGCGCACCAGCAGCGGGTACATCTCGAACGAGGGCCAGGCGTAGACGATCTCGCCGCCACCGGCGAAGGTCGTGAGGAACTGCTGGAGCAGCGCCCCCGAACCCGGGCCGACGAACACCTCGGAGGAGTCCAGCCCGACGTGCTCGGCGACGGCGCGCGTGAGCCCCGCCGACATCGCGTCGAGCGTCAGGTTGACCCGGTCGGAGCTGTGCACGATGGCCTCGCGGACGCCGGGCAGGGGTGCCGCGAAGTTCTCGTTGAGGGACAACTGGTGCCGAATGGTGGGCACAGGCTGATCTCCGTTCATGACGTGCGCACGCATTGCTCCGGCGAGCGCGCAGGCTCGACGCGGAACGTGGAAGACCGGAATCAGGCGGAATGGACCAGCGGGTCCAAGTGCGTCCTTCTCTCCGATGGCCTGACGAGGACGATCTTCATTCCTCATCCCCGCGCTGTCAACGAATTCCCGCTGAGAAAAGGCTGATGACGGGTCAATTCAACGGAATACCGGTAAATCCGCAGATCACGTCCGCAGACGTCCGAACGGTTCACTGTGGACGAGACGAGAATTTACCGGCTATTCGGGAATTTGCCGGAACCCCGTGGAAATCAACGCGAAACCTCTGCGGATGTGGTCGAAACCCGATGTGCTCGCGTAGAGTCCGGCCAGCCGAAACGGGCCAGCGGGCAACGAATCTCATCGGTCGATCCGCAGCCGCGAATTCGGCGACATCCTTGAGGAGGAGGCCGTGCCCGGTTCGCGCACGGCCGGACTGGAGGAAACCGCATGACGACGGTGCAGCCCGAGCCGGACGCCCTCGACCAGGCGATCAGCGAGGGCGCGGAGGCGTTGTTCCTGGCCCAGCGCGCCGACGGCGTGTTCGACTACTGCGAGGACAACCTGACCTCCACGCTGGGCACGGTCGGCGGGCTGTCCGCGCTGCACCACGCCGACCCGCGGGGCAGTGCCGATCTGATCGAGGCCGGCGCCGGATGGCTGCGGCGCACCCAGAACGCCGACGGCGGCTGGGCCATGGTGCCGGGCCTGGACAGCGAAGCCGGCCCGACGGCGGTGAGCTCGGCGGTGCTGCACCTGGTCGACCCGGGGGGCAGCGCCGAGGCTGTGCGCTCCGGTCAGCGGTGGATGGCGGACTTCGGTGGCCTGGACGCGATTCCGCACCCCGAGGTGGTGTCCTGGTGCCGGCAGTACTACGGCTTCGTCGGCTGGCTGTCGCACGAGGAGATGCGCCGGTTCCCGCTGGAAGTGGCGCTCGTTCCGAGCCTGTACCGCAGGCTGTTCGACCTGCGGATCCCGATGGCGTTCGCGCTCGGGCTGGCCCAGGCCAGGCACAAGCCGCTGAACCGCTTCCACCGCCTGCTGGCCAGGCTGGGAGAGGCCAACGCGCTCAAGGCGATCCGGCAGGTGCACGAGCACGAGGGCTCGACCGGGGCCTGGTGCGAGAACGCGTGGGTCACCGGACTGGTGTGCACCGGCCTGGCCCGCGCGGAGCTGGCGCCGGATCTCGTCGACGCCGCGGTGAAGTGGTTCCGCAAGACCATGGACCCCGACGGCTGGTGGCAGACCGGCCCGCTCGACGCTGCGTGGACCATGTACGCCGCGCGCGGGCTCGCCGAGGCCGGCTACGCCGACGACCCCAGGCTGGCGGCGTCCACCGAGCTGTTCGTGCGGTTGCAGCAGCACCGGCCGTTCCTCGCCTTCGGCTGCCCGCCGGGCTACTGGGGCTGGGCCGGGACCGCGGGCTGGCCGTCGACGTTGGAGACCAGCGAGATCCTGTCCGTGCTGTGCCGGATGCCCGGCGACGCGCAGGCGAGGTCCGTCGAGCTGGGAGTGGACTGGCTGACCCGCCTGCAGGACTCGCGCGGCTCGTGGGGTTTGTGCGTGCGCAACACCAAGGTCGCCAACAGCGGACCGTGCCCGATGACCACCGCGCAGGCCGTCGACGCGCTGCTCGACTCCGGGATCCCGGCCGACGACAGCAGGGTTCGGCGCGCCCTGAACTGGCTCGCCAAGGTCCAGCTGCCGGACGGCTCCTTCGAATCCGTCTGGTACCGCCACCACACGATGGCCACCGCCGCCGTGCTCGAAACCTTCTCCAAGGCCGGACGCGCCCATGAGGAACCGGCGCGGCGCGCGAAGACCTGGCTGGAGCAGGCCCGCAACCCCGACGGCTCGTGGGGCGACGGGCACGGCGCGCCCGCCACCGTCGAGGAGACCGGGTGGGCTATCTCGGGGCTGCTCGCCGCCGGCGCCTCCCCGGACTCGGTGCGCGACGGGCTGAACTGGCTGCTCCACCAGCGCGAACCCGGCGGTGGGTGGCCTTCGGAGAGCGTCAACGAGTACGTCCGCCACGTCAGCCGCTACAGCAACCCGGCGCTGGCGCAGGGCATGGCGCTGCGCGCGCTCGGCCGCTACCGCAACGCCCTGCGCTGACCGCGGCACTTCACGGAATGGAGAACCCGATGACCGGTGCGATGCAGAAGGATTCCTTCACCGAGCACTACTGGCAGGACCCGCACGCGGCCTTCGCCGAAGCGCGCCGGACCTGCCCCGTCCAGGAGGTCGACTTCGAGGGCGGGCGCAGCTGGCTGGTCACCCGCTACGAGGAGGTGAAGGCGGGGCTCACCGACGAACGCCTGGCCAAGGACTGGCGTTCCAGCCTGCCCGCCGAGGAGCGCGCCTCCGCCCCGCCCGGACTTCCCGCCCCGATGTCGCACATGCTGACCTCGCTCGACCCGCCGGAGCACACCCGGTTGCGCAGCCTGGTCACCCAGGCGTTCACCGCCCGCCGCATCGCCACCCTGCGTCCCCGCGTCGAATCCCTCGCAGAGGAACTGCTGGCGGAACTGCCGCAGGACGAGCCCGTCGACCTGGTGGCCCGCTTCGCGATCGTGCTGCCGATGGTGGTGATCAGCGAACTCCTCGGCGTCCCGGAGATCGACCGCGACGAGTTCGCCCGGCTGTCCACGGTGCTCATCGACGAGTGCCCGGACGAAGAGCTCGCCCGAGCCTCCGCGCAGATGGCCACCTACCTGGAAGGGCTGGTCGCCGCCAAGCGGGCCGCGCCCGACGACGCCCTGCTGTCCGCGCTGATCTCCGCCTCCGACGAGGGCGACCGGCTCTCCGACCTGGAGATCGTCGCGATGGCCATGCTGCTGCTGATGGCGGGCCACGAGACCACCGCGGTGTTCATCACCAACAGCGTCCGGGCGCTGGTCGACGACGACTCCGCCCGCGCCCGCCTCGCCGACCCCGCGAAGGTGCCCTCGCTGGTCGAGGAACTGCTGCGCTGGCTGTCACCGGCGCTCAACGCCTCGCTGCGCTTCGCCACCGAAGACGTGGAGATCGGCGGCGTGAAGATCGCCAGAGGAGACTCGGTGACCCTCTCCACCGGCGCGGCCAACCGCGACCCGGACCGCTACCCGGATCCGGACACCTTGGACCCCGACCGCGACACCAGCGGCCACCTCGCCTTCGGGCACGGCATCCACCGCTGCCTCGGCGCGGCCCTGGTGCGCCTGGAAGGCGAAGTCGCCCTGGAAGCCCTGTTCCGCCGCCACCCGAACCTGCGCGTCGTCGCCGACCCGTCCGACCTCACCTACCGCCGCAGCGTCCACGTCCACGCCCCGCGCACCCTCCCGGTGGTGCTCACCCCGAAGGCGAGCTGATTCCGGCGACGACCACGTCGTGGCCCCGGGCGCGGAAGTGGGCGGTGGTCGCCGGGTCGGCCGAGTCGTCGGTGACGAGGCTCCAGTGCGGGCTCAACCGGGTGTGCGCCCGGAAGGGTCGCTGGCCGAGCTTGTCGGCGTGCACCAGGACGTAGACGTGGTCGGCTCGCTGCGCGATGAGCTCCTTGAGGCGGGTCTGCTCCAGATCCGCCTCGCAGATGCCGTGCTCGGCGGTGACGCCGTCGGCGCCCAGGAACGCGCGGTCGAACGTCCGGCGTTCCAGGGCGGCCTCGGTCAGCGGGCCGACGAGCCCCTGGCTGAGCTGCCGCAACGCCCCGCCCAGGCATTCGACCTGGAGATCCGCGTGGGCGAGCTCGTGGAGCACCGTGATCCCCGTGGTGACGACGGTGAGGTCGCTGCGGTGCGACAGCTCGCGGGCGAGAGCCGTGGTCGTGCTGCCGGAATCGAGCAGCACGGTTTCGCCGGGCCGCACCTGGTCGGCGGCCCAGCGGGCGATGGCCTGCTTCGCCTCGGTCGCCTCGCCGTTGCGCTGCCGCAGCGGCGCTTCGTGCGCCAGCGGCATCGCGCCGCCGTAGGTCCGGGCCAGTCGGCCTGCGGCCTGCAGCTGCGCCAGGTCGCGCCGGATCGTCGAGGTCGTCACCCCGAACGTGCTCGACAGCTCGTCGACGCTGGTCAATCCGGAGGAACCGGCCAGCCGCAGGATCGCGGCCCGGCGCTCCTGCGCACCACTGGGCATCGCTTCGCCTCCCGTTCAGCTCACGCGCACAGGTTCGCGGCCTGGCGGATGGCTTCGACCATGCTCTCGGTGCCCGCCTTGCCGGTGCCCGCGATGTCGAAGGCCGTGCCGTGGTCGACCGAGGTTCGGATGACGGGCAGGCCGACGGTGATGTTCACCCCGGTCTCGATGCCGAGCACCTTCACCGGGCCGTGGCCCTGGTCGTGGTACATCGCGACGATGAGGTCGTACTCGCCGCGCGTGGCCAGGAAGAACGCGGTGTCGGCGGGCAGCGGGCCCTGGGCGTCGATGCCGTCGGCGCGCAGCTTCTCCAGCGCGGGGACGATCTTCTCGTCCTCCTCGCCGTAGCCGAACAGGCCGTTCTCGCCGGCGTGCGGGTTGATGCCGCAGACGCCGATGCGCGGGGACTCGACGCCCGAGTCGCGCAGCGTCCGATCACCGCGGCGCACGGTGCGCTCGACGATGCCGGGCTCGATCGCGGCGACGGCGTCGATCAGTCCGATGTGGGTGGTCACGTGGATGACCTTCATCGCCGGGGTCGCCAGCATCATCGACACCTCGTCGGTGCCGGTCAGGTGCGCGAGCAGCTCGGTGTGGCCCGGGAAGACGTGCCCGGCGGCGTGCAGCGCCTCCTTGTTCAGCGGTGCGGTGCAGATGGCCTGCGCCGCACCGCTCGTCGCCAGCCCGCTGGCCACGCGGACGTAGTGGTAGGCGGCGTCACCGGCGACCGGGGACACCGCGCCCCACGGGAGATCGGCGGGCAGCAGACCGAGGTCGATGACGTTGATCCGGCCCGGGGTGAAGACCGCGTCGTCGACGGAGTCGACCGCGACCACCTCGGCGTCGACACCGAGGATGCCGGCGGCCTTCCGCAGCCGCTCGGCGTCGCCGATGACGACGGGGCGGCACCGGCCGGTGGTGGCCTCGTCGAGGAGCGCCCCGACGGTGACCTCGGGTCCGACACCGGCGCCGTCGCCCATCGTCACGGCGATCACGGGGGTGGTGGAGGCACTGTTCACTTCGTCAACCTTTCGATTCCAGCGGGACGGAGGTGTTCGACGATCCTTGCGAGGCTGTCGCTCTCACCGAAGCTGCCGGGGCGCGTCACCACGGACGTACCGGAGGGCGTGCGGCTGTGCACGGCACCGTGGTGGATCTGGCCGACCGGGGTCAGCGCGCGCACGCCGAGCGCGTCGAGCACCAGCCGCGCGGTTTCACCACCGGTGAGCACGACGTCGACCGGGCCGGGGAGGCGTTCGACGACGCGCGCGGCCGTGGATGCCAGACCCCGCACCAGGTTTCGGGACTGCCCGGGTGCGACCGGCTCGGACGGGTCGATGCGCAGGGCGGTAGGTCCGCGTTCGAGTGCGGCGAGTGCGCGGGAGAGGACGGACTCGTCGGTGTCGGGACCGACGAGGTCGGCGGTGCTGCAGGCCACGATGCGCGTTCCGCGCAGCTCGGCGACGCGCAACTGCTCCGCGGCCTCGGGCGACGCCGTCCCGGCCACCAGGAGCAGCGGGTTTCCCGTTGGCGCGAGGGGAGTTTCGTCGGCAGGTGCCGGCGCGGTGCGCCCCAGGGCCGCGGCCAGGCCGCCTGAACCGGCCAGTCGAGCCCCGTCCGGAGCCGCGGCCACCACGGCGTCGAGGTCGGCGTCCACCTCACCGTCGCAGATCGGAACCGCACCGGCGGCGATGCATTCGGCCAGAGCGGCGGGGAGCGATGCCGAGCGGACGGTCTCCAGCGGGATGGTGCGGCAGGGGAGCGGCACGAGGGTCTCGGCGATGTTGCGCGGCGGGGACGTGGCCTCGACCTGCCAGGCGGCCGAGTGGTGCAGCGGGACGCCGCGCAGGTGCGCGACACCGCCCACCACGGTCCGGTGCAGCGCGGGCAGCGCGGGTGCGACGACCAGCGGTCGATCCGCGGCGGCGCTCAGCAGTGCGGCGACGTTGCCGCGAAGCTGCGAATCGATCTTGACGAAGACGCCGCGGTCGCCCGAATCGCGCAGGGCCGCGGAGGCGATCCGGCCCGCCTCGGCGGCGGGGAGCTCCCGGATGTCGAGGTCCTTCACGACCACGGATTGCGCGTTGTGCGCAATTGGAGCGGAACCCTTCCGCGCGAGTTCGACCGTCGTGGACTGCCCGAGGGGTCGCAGGCACGCAGCCGCCTCGACTGCTCCGGACAAGTCGTCGGCCAGCGCGAGAAGTCCGTTCTCCAGCAATTCCGGCTCCTCGTCGTAGTGCGGCGCGGTCCCTGCCGCTCGACCGGGGTCGGTCGTGCGATGTCACGGCCACGCTAGCGGAATTGCGCGTTTCGCGCCATCGCTATTGCGCGAAACGCGCAGTCCTGCGATGGTGATCCACGCAACGAGGCCGGGTGGCCGCCGCATTTCCCCCGAGGAGTCCCCGCATGACCATTTCGCGTTTGGAGGTGCCCGGCGTTGAGGTGCCCATGTCGTCCCTCGTGCTCGGGACGATGACCTTCGGCGACACCGTCGATGCCGCCGGAGCGGCCAAGATGCTCGACACCGCGCTCGACGCCGGCATCACCGCGGTGGACACGGCCAACGGATACGCGGGCGGCGAGACCGAGCGGATCCTCGGCGAGCTCCTGCCCGCCCGCCGCGACCGCATCTCGCTGGCGACCAAGGCGGGCATGCCGCACCCGGACGCGGGCGACCACTCGCCGCTGTCGCCCGAGGGCCTGCGAGCCAGCGTCGACGGGAGCCTCTCCCGGCTCGGCGCGGAGCGAATCGACCTGTTCTACCTGCACCAACCGGACCGCGCGGCCTCGCTCGCCGACACGCTCACCACGATCGCGAGCCTGGTCGCCGAGGGCAAGATCGGTGCCCTCGGCGTCTCCAACTTCGCCGCCTGGCAGATCTCCGAGCTCAACCACGTCGCTGACGAGGTCGGCGCACCGCGGCCGGTCGTCGCCCAGCAGCTGTACAACCTGCTGGCCCGTCGCGTCGAGGACGAGTACGTCGAGTTCGCCCACACGGCAGGTCTGCTGACCGTGGTCTACAACCCGCTGGCCGGAGGGCTGCTCACCGGCAGGCACAGCTTCGAGCGCGATCCGTCCTCGGGACGCTTCGCCGACTCGCGACTCGCCGAGATGTACCGGAAGCGCTACTGGGACGAGCGGCTCTTCGACGCGATCGAACGCCTCGACAGCGTCGCCGAGAACGCCGGGATCCCGCTGGTGGAGCTCTCGCTGCGCTGGGTGCTCAGCAAATCGGCCACCTCGGCCGTGCTGCTCGGCGGTTCCAAGACCGAACAGCTCGAAGCCAACATCGCGGCGCTGGGCGCCGGGCCGCTCCCCTCGGACGTGGTCGAGGCGTGCGACTCCGTCGGGGCGTTCCTGCGCGGTCCGATGCCCGCCTACAACCGCTGAAAACCTTGCAAACGAAAGGAGATTCCGTGTCCGCAGCGGAATTCGCGCGCAAGCTGCGCGCCCGCGAGAGGGTCGTCGGCTACTGGGTGGTGCTCGACAACCCGATCGGCACCGAGCGCATCGCTCGGCTCGGCTACGACTACGTCGCGGTCGACGCCCAGCACGGCCTGCTCGGCTACTCGGGTCTGCTCAACGCCATGATGGCCATCGACGCCGGCGGCGGCTCCGTCGGCCTGACCCGGGTGGAGGCCAACGAACCCGCTGCCATCGGGCACGCCCTCGACGCAGGTTCGGGTGGGGTCATCGTCCCGCTGGTCGACTCGGCCGAGGACGCCCGCGCGGCCGTGGCGGCCACGCGCTACCCGCCGCGCGGACGACGTTCCTACGGGCCGATGCGCTCGGGACTGCGGATCGGACCACGCCCGGCCGCCGCTGACGAGAGCGTCGTGCTGCTGGCGATGATCGAGACCCCGCAGGGCCTGGCCAACGTCCGCGAGATCTGCGCGACCGAGGGCATCGACGGCGTCTACGTCGGTCCGTCGGACCTGTGCCTGGCCGTCGGCGGAGCGTTCCCGGGCGACCCCGCGGTGGCCGAGGAGTTCGAACAGGCGGTGGCCGACGTCCAGGAAGCGGCGGCCGAAGCGGGAATCGCGGCGGGCATCCACACGCCCGACGGCGCCACCGCCGCGCGCAGGCTGGAGCAGGGCTACACCTTCGCCAGCGTCGCCTGCGATCTGGTGCACCTGGAGCGGGCAGCGGGCGAGCACTTGGAGGCGGCCAAGTCATGACCGACCTGATCAGTGACGGCGTGCTCCGCGAAATCGAGCCCCACCGGGCCGAAACCCACCTGAGCGCGGGCACCGCGCAATCGCACGCCGCCAACCTCATGCCGCTGGCCGGCGGAGAGCTCGGCTGCGCCTGGTTCGCCGGGACGCAGGAAGGGCTCTCGGACATCAACGTCTGGTTCGCCCGCCTCGATCCTGCGGGACGCTGGAGCGAACCGGTCCAGGTCTCGGCCGACCCCGAACGCTCCGAGCAGAATCCCGTCCTCTTCCCCACGCCCGGTGGCGATCTCTGGTTGCTGTACACCGCGCAGCACTCCGGGAACCAGGACACCGCCGAGGTGCGCCTCGTCGTCTCCGGCGACGACGGACGCAGCTGGAGCCCGCCGCGCACCCTCATCCCCGCTTCGGACACCGGTGGTGTGTTCGTCCGGCAACCCGTCGTGGTACTGGGTTCCGGCCGCTGGCTGCTTCCGGTCTTCCACTGCGTGCGCCCGGAGACCGGCCGGTGGCGCGGCGACGAGGACACCAGCGCGGTGCTGGTCTCCGACGACCAGGGCGCCACCTGGTCGCACCACGAGGTCCCCGGCAGCACCGGGTGCGTGCACATGAACGTGGTGCCGCTGGCCGAGGGAGGCCTGCTCGCGCTGTTCCGACGCCGTCAGGCCGACGCCATCTTCGCCAGCCGTTCGACCGACGGGATCGCGTGGAGCGAACCGGAACCGACCGAGCTGCCCAACAACAACTCGTCGATCCAGGTCACCGCGCTGCACGATGGGCGCCTCGCGCTGGCTTACAACCACAGCAGCGCCGCCGACGCCACCGAGCGCCGCGCCTCCCTCTACGACGAGATCGAGGGCGACTCGATCACCGACCCGGCCGCGGTGCAGGACGGACCGCCCGGAACCGCGTTCTGGGGCGCCCCTAGGGCACCGCTGACCGTGGCCCTCTCCGCCGACGGCGGCCGCAGCTGGCCGGTGCGCCGCGACGTGGAGGTCGGCGACGGCTACTGCCTGACCAACAACTCCCGCGACGGCCTCAACCGCGAGCTGTCCTACCCCTCGATCACCCAGACCGACAACGGCGACCTGCACGTCGCCTTCACCTACTTCCGCCGGGCCATCAAGCACGTTCGCGTGTCGCCCACCTGGTTCGGCGGCTGAACCTCGGCCTCGCAATGGAGCAGCCATGGCTAGTGAACTCAACGCGAAATCCCCGGCGGTGACCCAAGCCGCCCCACCCGAGACCTGGTCGGGCTTCCTGCGAAACATGGGGCCCGGCATCGTGGTGGTGATGTCCTGGTTGGGGACCGGCGATTTCATCAGCGCCTCGGTCTCCGGGTCCACTTTCGGCTACGCGCTGATCTGGACTCTGGTGGTCGCCACCTTCTCCCGGTACTTCATCGTCTCGGCGATGTCGAAGTACCAGCTGTGCAACGCGGTGGGCGACGAGACCATCTTGGACGGCTACGGCAGGGTGTGGAAGGGCTTCCCGATGTTCATCGGGGCGACCACCTGCGTGCTCGGCTTCGTCTACGTCTCCTTCCTGACGCTGGCCGCCGCGACCGCGCTCGACGCGCTGTTCCGGCCGGTCCTGCCGCTGGGCAGCTGGGGCATCCCGCTGTGGGCGGTGTTCACCACCGTCGTGGCCTACGTGCTGGCGTCGCTGCGCAAGGGTCACTTCCGCGGGCTCGAGATCATCTCGCAGCTCAACATGGCCGTGCTCGTGGTCTGCTTCCTGTGGGCGCTGACCGGCACGGGCGTGGATGTGCCGAAGTTGCTCGGCGGGCTGCTGTTCGAGATGCCCTCGGGTGGAGCCGGCTACATCACCGCGGCGAGCACCGCGGTCGGCCTCATCGGCGCCGTCGGCGGTTCGGCGGCCAACCTGCTCTACCCGTACCTGATGCACGAGAAGGGCTGGCACGGGCCTCGCTTCCTCAAGCTGCAGCGGCTGGACCTGCGCTTCGGAAGCCTGGTGATGTTCGCCCTGATCCTGGCGGTCTGGGTGGTCGCGGCCGAAACCCTGCACGGCACCGGCGACAACGTGTCCTCGGCGGATGGTCTGGCGAGCATGATGGAGAAGGCCATCGGCCCGGCCGGGCCACCGATCATGTGGTTGGCGATCTTCTTCACGGTGTTCAACAACATCGTCACCCAGCCTCGCGTGTTCGTGCGGATGTTCGTGGAGTCGCTGCACAAGTCCCGTCCCGAGCGGCTGGCACGACTGCGCGCCCACCGCGACATGGCCGGGGTGGCGGACAAGGAGGCGTTCACCTTCGACCCGCTGTTCTGGATCATCCTCACCGTGATCATGGTGGTGCCGATCGTGTTCTCGCTGCCGGGAATGCCCGGCATGGTGATCATCACCTTGCTCGGCAACTCGGTGAACGTGCTGACCGTGCCCATGATCATCGTGGGTCTGATCGTGATGACCTCGAAGCGCTCCCTGATGGGCGACGGCTACGCCAACAAGTGGTGGGAGACCACGATCCTGGCCCTCATCGGCGGGGTCGGGCTCTGGGCCACCTACGAGCTCTGCGCCGGCATCGCGAGCACCCTCTCGGGGTGAGCCCGAAACGCTCCGCGGGCCCCGGAGGAAACGGGGCCCGCGGAACTCAACACCGCCTCGATCCCGGGGCGAATCGAATTCCCCGAACGCGGATGTCCCCATTGTTCGCGGAGCAATCGCCGCGCCTTTTGAACGGGAGTGATCCCAGGCACATCCGATGCGGGTTCCGGTTCCGCGCGCGAAAGCTCCACAGGGCCTCCCACCTGCGATTTCGCGCTGGTGGAAGTGCTGATCGCCGGTGTTGGAAACCGCTGTTTATCAACCCATACGCGCGGGTTCTTTGACTTCACCTCGTGAGCGGCCAAGGCTGGCTTTCACCGCGATTCTGCGGCGCATCGGCGCGCGAAGCATGAACAGGGGAATGGCCACAGCATGAGTGGGATGGACGACCCGATCGACGACCTGAAGGTCACTCCGCCGAAGACGTGGGCGACCGGCGCTCCCGCCGTCGCGCACGCGTTGCAGTACTCGCTCAGCCAGACCTCGCCGCGGCGGACCGCGCTGACGCTGCTGAACCTCAACCAGGGCAAGGGAATCGACTGCCCCGGCTGCGCGTGGCCCGACCCGGACCCGAAGCACCGGCCGAGGAACGAGTACTGCGAGAACGGCGCCAAGCACGTCAACGACGAGGCGACCTCCCACCGCGTCACCCGCGAGTTCTTCCAGCGGTACTCGGTCTCCGAGCTCGACGAGAAGTCCGACTACTGGCTCAACCAGCAGGGACGCCTGACCGAACCCGTGGTCAAGCGCTCCGACTCGGACTTCTACGAGCCGATCAGCTGGGACGACGCCCTCGACCTGCTCGCGGCGGAACTGCGCTCGCTCGACTCGCCGAACGAGGCGCTGTTCTACACCTCGGGCCGGGTCAGCAACGAAGCCGCGTTCCTGCTCCAGCTGTTCGCGCGGGCCTACGGCACCAACAACCTGCCGGACTGCAGCAACATGTGCCACGAGTCGAGCGGCTCGGCCATGCAGGAGACGCTCGGCGTCGGCAAGGGCACCGTCAGCCTCGACGACCTGCACCACTCCGACCTGATCTTCGTCATCGGCCAGAACCCGGGCACCAACCACCCGCGGATGCTGACCGCGCTGGAACGCGCGAAGCACAACGGCGGCGAGGTCGTCGCGGTCAACCCGCTGCCCGAGGCCGGGCTGATGCGGTTCAAGAACCCGCAGAAGGTCCGCGGCGTGCTCGGCCGGGGAACCCCGATCGCCGACCAGTTCCTGCAGATCCGCCCCGGTGGCGACCTCGCGCTGTTCAAGGCGCTGAACCTGCTGCTGCTCGAAGCCGAGGACGCCGCCCCGGGCACCGTCCTGGACCAGGAGTTCATCCGCACCCACACCACGGGCTTCGAGGAGTTCGCGCGCCAGGCGCGCGAGCTGTCCTGGGACGAGGTGCACGCCGCGACCGGGCTCACCCGCGCCGAGATCGAGCAGGTGCGCGACCGGGTCCTTGCCAGCAACAGCGTCATCGCCTGCTGGGCCATGGGTCTGACGCAGCAGAAGCACGGCGTCGCCACCATCCGCGAGGTCGTCAACTTCCTGATGCTGCGCGGCAACATCGGCAAACCCGGTGCCGGTGCGTGCCCGGTGCGCGGGCACAGCAACGTCCAGGGCGACCGCACCATGGGCATCTGGGAACGCGTCCCGCAGTCCTTCCTGGACTCCCTCGAAGCGGAATTCGGCTTCACACCGCCGAAGGAGCACGGCTGGGACTCGGTGGACTCCATCCGGGCCATGCTCGACGGACGCGCGCGGTTCTTCCTCGGCGTGGCGGGCAACTTCGTCCGCGCCTCGCCGGACAGCGAGGTGACCGAGAAGGCGATGCGCCAGTGCCGGCTGACCGCGCACATCTCCACCAAGCTCAACCGATCCCACACCGTGTGCGGTGAAACCGCCCTGATCCTGCCCACCTTGGGGCGCAGCGACCGGGACGTGCAGGACGGCGTGGAGCAGTTCGTCACCGTCGAGGACTCGATGAGCATGGTGCACGCGTCCTTCGGACGCCTCGAACCGGCCTCGGAGGCGCTGCTCAGCGAGGTCGCGATCCTGTCACGGCTGGCCCGCCGGACGCTGGGGGAGGACCCGGCCATCCCGTGGGAGGAGTTCGAGTCGAACTACGACGCGATCCGCGACCGGATCTCGCGCGTCGTGCCCGACTTCGAGGACTTCAACCGGCGAGTGGCCGACCCGGCGGGGTTCCCGCTGCCGAACCCGGTCAACAGCGGTGTCTTCCGCACGCCGAGCGGCAAGGCGGTGTTCAGCTCCAACGAGTTCGAGTGGCTCTCGGCGCCCGACGGGTACCTGGTCCTGCAGTCGCTGCGCTCGCACGACCAGTGGAACACCATCCCGTACGCCAACGACGACCGCTACCGCGGCATCCACGACGCCCGCCGCGTCGTCATGGTCAACCCCG
This sequence comes from Saccharopolyspora sp. NPDC049357, assembly GCF_040677225.1. NCBI lineage: Bacteria > Bacillati > Actinomycetota > Actinomycetes > Pseudonocardiales > Pseudonocardiaceae > Saccharopolyspora > Saccharopolyspora sp. NPDC049357. The sequence continues at coordinate 226,471 of NZ_JBFAQJ010000005.1, forward strand.
CCGACCTCGACGAGCTCGGAATCGCCGACCGCTCCGCTGTGGACCTGGTCAGCGTGTGGCACGACGGGGTCGAGCGGCGCGCGCCGAACTTCCGCGTGGTCGCCTACCCGGCGGCGCGGGGATCGGCCGCCGCGTACTACCCGGAGACCAACGTGCTCGTCCCGCTCGACAGCGTCGCCGACGTCAGCAACACGCCGACGTCCAAGGGCGTCATCGTCCGCCTGGAACCCGTCACCGAGCAGGGCTGACACTCGCGAAGGGCCGCCTCGCACGCGGTGCGGGGCGGCCCTTCGCGATGGGGTCACATCCTCGTGGAGCCGTCCTTGATGGCCTCCCGGATCCGGAAGTAGGTGCCGCAGCGGCACACGTTGCGGATCTCCTCGATGTCGGCGTCGGTGATCTCCCGGCCCTTCGCGCGGGCCTGCTTCACCTTGGCGACCGCGGCCATGATCTGGCCGGGCTGGCAGTAGCCGCACTGCACCACGTCGTGGTCGAGCCACGCCTCCTGCATCGGGTGCAGCTCCTCGCCGACGGTGTCCGGCAGGCCCTCGATCGTGGTGATCTCATCGGACGCTTCGACGTCCTTGACCTGCACCGCGCAGGGGTTGAACGCCTTGCCGTTGATGTGGCTGGTGCACGCCTTGCAGACGTTGATCCCGCACCCGTACTTCGGTCCCGTGACGCCGAGCAGGTCGCGGATGACCCACAGCAGCCGCACGTCGTCCTCGACGTCCACGGTGATCTGCTTGCCGTTCAGCTTGAAGGTGTGCTCGGGCATTCCGCCTCCTCAGTAGGTGTAGTCCAGGCCGTTGGTCGGCGATGGCGGCAACGGCGGGACGTGCGGGTAGGGCTCGAACGCGAGCGGATCGTTGTGGTTGATCGGGAAGTACGTCGGCGTCGTGCCGGTGGCCGCGCGGTAGGCGCAGGCGGTGGCGGCGAACGCGGGAGCGACGCCCATCTCGCCGCCACCGGAGGGCATCTCGCTCTCCTCGGCGGGCAGGATCACCGGCGTGAACTCGAACGGCAGGTTCCACTGCCGGCAGTAGAAGAAGTTGTCCCAGCTGGCCTCGGCGATGCGGCCCTCGTTGAGGTGGACGCTGGCGGTCAGCGCCTGGGCGAGACCGTCGATGAAGCCGCCCTGCATCATGGCTTCGAGCCCGAGCGGATTGACCACGATGTGCCCGGGGATCGTGACGAGCACGCCCCGCGTCACCCGCGGCCCGGTGACACCGTTGCGGATCGGCCGGTTGACCGTCTCCGGGCGGCAGTCGATCTCCACGAAGCAGGCCATCGTGTTCTTGTACTCGTGGTGCAGCGCGATCCCGTGCCCGACGCCGTCCGGGGTCGGCTGGCCCCACCCGCCGACTTCAGCGGCCTTGTCCAGCACCTTCAGCAGGTTCTCGTTCTTGACGTACTTGCGCCGGAAGTCGTACGGGTTCATGCCCATCTTCTCGGCGAGCTCGTCGACGAACAGCTCCCGCGTGGTCGCCACGTCCGGCGAGTACACGTTGCGCGTGCTGCCGGTGTTGAAACCGCCGCGCTTCTGGTTGTTGGCCGCGCTCTGGTGCGTCTCGGTCAGCAACGTCTTGGTGACGCCGAAGTTGTACAGCGACGGCGTGGTCAGCGTGAAGATGACCTCCGAGACCGAGTACCCGGCCAGCGGCAGCCGGGTCGCCGTCGAGGTCAGCGCCTCGCCGAAGCCGTGGCTGAAGTCGGTGCGCACACCGGCGAGGTGCTGCTCCAGGCTGATCACGTCGTTGGTGAACGACGCCCGGATCGTGCCCACCGACATCGGGTGGACGCGGCCCTGCCTGCAGTCGTCGGCGCGGTGCCACATGAGCTTGACCGGCTTGCCGAGCTTCTTCGAGATCTCGGCCGCCTCGGACGCGGCGTCGTGGAACAGGCAGCGGCCGAACGAACCGCCACCGGGCACCACGTGCACCGTCACCTGGGGCTGGGCGAGCCCGAGCTCTTCGGCGATGGCCGCCTGGGCGACGATCGGGATCTTGACGGTGGACCAGATCTCGGCCCGGTCGGGCCGGACGTCGGCGATCGCGGAGTTGACGCCCAGCGCGCTGCCGTTGACGAAGCCGAAGGTGTACTGGCGCTCCAAGGTCTGGGTCGCCGGCGTCGGCGGGATCACCGGGGGTGGCGTCGCGGCCTTGAGCTTCTGCTCGACCGACGCGTCGGACTCGTCGTCCACCGGGCCCGGTCCCCACGACACGTCCAGCGCGTTGACCGCGTCGATGCACTGCCCGAAGGTCTCACCGCGCACCGCGACACCGCTGCTGATCTGCACGACGTCGGTGACGCCCGGCATCGTGCGCACCTGGTCGATGTTGTTCACCCCGCGCACGGTGCCGTTGATCGTCGGCGGCCGGCAGACCATCGTCGGCATCGCGCCGGGGACCTGGAGGTCGGTGGTGAACTTCTTGCGCCCGGTCACCGCCTCCAGCGCGTCGATGCGCCTGGTCGGCTTGCCCACGACCTGGAACTCCGACTCGGGCTTGAGGGCCACCTCGACCTCGGTGGTCGTGTCGCTGGCGGCCTTGTGGACGAGGTCGCCGTAGGGGATGGCGTTGCCGGTCGCCGAGGTGATCGTTCCGAGCTTGGCGGTCAGCAGGTCCGCCTGCTCCCCGAGGACGTGACCGGCGGCCTCCAGCAGCCGGCCCTTGGCGATCGCGGCCGCGGTGCGCACCGGCCAGTACAGCGCGCTGATCGAGGCGGAACCGCCGGTGAGCTGGTTGAACACCAGCTCGGGCCGGGCGTCGGCCAGGGTGATGTGCACCTTTTCCAGGGGTAACTCGAGCTCCTCGGCGATGAGCATCGCGATCGCCGTGCTCAGGCCCTGACCGACCTCGGTGCGGTTGAGCGCGAAGGTGGCGGAGCCGTCCTCGTTGAGCTGGACGGAGATGAGGTTCGCGGTGGGGCGTGCGGCGTAGACCAGTCCGTCGGTGAGGTCGACGTGGTCGGCGACCTGCGGGGTCGGCGGCACGCCCGCGCCGGTCGCGGCGGCCGCGGCGGGGCCGAGGAGGGATCCGCCGCCGAGCTCGGCGGCGGCCACCAGCGTCGGCGCCGCCAGCAGATATCCGAGGAAGCGGCGCCTGCTGGGCGTGGTGGCGCCGGGTGCGGTGGTGTCCGTGCGACTGGAGCGCATGGGGCAACCTTTCGACGGGCTTGTCAGTTCGGAAGCGTCGCGAGGTTCGGGAAGTTCGGTGTCGCGGTGGTTTTCCGTCTGGTGAGAACTCGTCGGTGCGAGTCGGTTGGCGAGTCATGTTGCAGGACCGGATTCCGGTTCCAATACCCCCGAGATGGGGTGATCGGGAGGTCACGGACAGTGCGGAACGGGCGGATCCGGATCACCGGAGGTCAGCGACCCGGAGGTGTGACCGGCGTCATGCTTTCGTTACGCGAAGTGCTCGAACAATCACCTGAACGGACGCACCTGTAAGGGGGCATGCCAGGCGTGTTGTGCGCTGAGGGAATCGTTTCAGCGGCCAAATGGCGGGTATAGTCGCTCAACTCAGTGCCACTACGGGGTGGGTGTCTTCGGCGCGAACCGGAACGCGTCGATCAGCCAACGGAGGACGGACACTATGGCCGGCAGCGGAGACGGCAACGGCGCCGTGACGCGGAGACCAGATGACCGGACGAGCGGCGGAGCTCGTCTGCGACCGGACGATCGCGACGCGCTGCGCGCCGAACTGCGCTCGGTGTCAGCGGAATCGGACTTCCCGGTCGCCTTCGGCGGCGAGGTCACCAGCTCCAGCGTCCGGCTCACCGAGTGCTTCGGCACCTTGACCACGCGCCTGCGCGACCTGGAGGTCCACGAGGGCAGGGGAGTCGGCGGCCAGGCGTTGGCGTTCGGCAGGCCCATCGGCGTCGTCGACTACGGAACCGCCCGGCACATCACCCACGACTACGACGGCCCGGTGATGGCCGAGCGGCTGTCGGCGGTGCTCGCGGTCCCCGTGCGGGTGCGCGGGAAGTGCCGTGCCGTGCTCTACGGAGCGATCCGACAGCGGGTCGCCGTCGGGGACCGGGCGCGGGACTCGCTGATCGCGGCCGGGCGACGCCTGGCCGCTGAACTGGCGGTCCGCGACGAGGTCGACCGGCGGATGTCGATGGCCGAGGCGATCGCGGCCACCCGGCGCCCCGACGTCGCCGACGTGGCCAACCTCGAAGAGCTGCGGTCGGTGCACTCCGAGCTGTGCGCGATCGCCGGCTCGGTGGAGGACGGGAACCTGCGGGCCCGGATGTACGAGGTCGCGCAGCGCCTCACCGACCTGCGGTCGGGCGAGACCGAGCCGGCCCCGCAGCTCCGGCTGTCCCGGCGGGAGCTCGACGTCCTCTCGCAGGTGGCGCTCGGCTGCACCAACGTCGAGGTGGCGGAACGGCTTTCGCTCGCGCCCGAGACGGTGAAGGCGTACCTGCGCGCGGCGATGCGCAGGCTGGGCGCGCGCACCCGGCACGAGGCCGTCGTGCGCGCGCGATCCGCCTGGCTGCTGCCGTGACGCCGGGGTCTACCCCAATTCGGGTGTAACGCAGGCACGATCCCGGTCCCTACCGTGTGCGGTCACGAACACACGCCACCTGCCGGGAGGAAAACGTGCCTGCGGTCGAGCTGTCCTACGCGTCCGGTGTTTCCGACGTGCCGTTGCTGGGTGACACGATCGGGACGAACCTGGACCGCACGGCCGCCCGCTTCCCCGACCGGGACGCGCTGGTGGAGGTCGCCACGGGTCGTCGCTGGACCTATCGGGAGTTCCTCGCGGAGGTCGACGTCGTCGCGGCCGGTCTGCTCGAAGCGGGCGTCGTCAAGGGCGACCGGGTCGGGATCTGGGGCCCCAACCGTGCCGAGTGGACCCTGACCCAGTACGCGACGGCGAGGATCGGCGCGATCCTGGTCAACATCAACCCGGCTTACCGCTCGCACGAGCTGGAGTTCGTGCTCAACCAGGCCGGGGTCCGGATGCTGGTGTCGGCGAAGTCGTTCAAGAGCTCGGACTACGTGGCCATCGTGGACGAGGTGCGCGGCAGGTGCGCGGCCTTGGAGGAGGTCGTGTACTTCGACGACCCGAGCTGGCAGCGGTTGCTGGATTCGGGGCGCGCGGCCGACCGGGAACGCGTCCGGTCGGCGCAGTCGGCGCTGTCGTCGGATGATGCGATCAACATCCAGTACACGTCGGGGACGACGGGTTTTCCGAAGGGTGCGACGTTGTCGCATCACAACATCCTCAACA